>JAZRWU010000001.1:0-6106 GCA_045599885.1 Bacteroidales bacterium
ATCCGTCATCGGAAAACGGGAAAAATCCACTCGGAAAGTCCAGAAAAATCTCTATCGAACAAATTTAAACAGCTTCTTATTCGGGAACGCTGATTTCCTCTATCCGGAAACTGAGGACTCCGGCAGGAACCGTGATTTCGGCGATTTCACCCACTTTCTTTCCCAGAAGTCCTTTGGCAATGGGCGAGCTGACCGAAATCTTTTTCTCTTTGAGATTGGCCTCCGTGTCGGGAACAATCGTATAAGTCATTTCCTGTTTGGTCTTCGTATTGAAAAGACGGACGCAGGTCAGAATCTGGACCGAACTGGTATCGACTTTGGAGGAATCCAGGATTCTTGCGTTGATAATCATATCTTTCAGGTTGGCCAGACGCATTTCCATCATACCTTGCGCTTCTTTGGCGGCATCGTATTCAGCGTTTTCGGACAAGTCACCTTTGTCTCGGGCCTCGGAAATCTGACGTGCGATTTCGGGACGTTTTACCGTCTCGAGATATTCAATTTCTTCCTGCAGTTTCTTGAAACCGCTTTCAGTCATGTAATGAGTAGCCATAGCTTTATGGTTTATAGTTTAGAGTTAAAATAAAAGGCAGGCCCTATGGACAAAACCTGAGAGCCTACGTGGGTGATGCAGCCGAATTCAACAGCCAAAAAAAGAATCCCGACCGTTGTTGCGGCCGGAACCTTCATGATTGGCACAAATGTAGGAATACTTTTTGGTTTTGTAAAATAATTAGGGAATATAATTTCAGCTTTTTGGAATCATTTCAAAACGGTTCCTTATTCATTGAGCAAACGGGTGATTTCGGCAGCCAAATCCTGGATGCTTTCGTCTCTTGCGGCCAAATGACCTTGTTTGTCAATGAGGAAGTATGTCGGCAATTCGCGCACATTGTATTTCTGAGCGTAGGCGGAGGCAAGACTGTTGCGGTCGCGGACACAAATCCAAGGCAGCGAAAAGGCTGCGGTACGCCAGAAATGCTCATCATTGTCGAGGGAAACTTGGTAAATCTCGAAACCTTTCCCCTCGAACATCCGATAGAGCTCACGCATGGCAAGGGTACGTTCGGCGGAGTAATCTGTTTGGAAAGCTGTGAAATCCAGCATGATGACTTTTCCTTCCAAACTGGATAGCGCCGTGTTCTGGCCGAAAATGTTGGGCAGGACAATCTCAAAATACGACAGCTTGTCTATCTCTTTGATTTCGATATTATCCAAGCTTTGCGACTGACGACGGACTTGGGCCAAGCCCGATTTGGTAAGTCGGACGAGATTCTCGGACCTTTTGGCTCCGGGATAAAAAACATTCCACGCCGTGGCGACGGCGGCAAAGAGTTTGCTGTCTTCCCTGTCTGTGGGATCGAAAATCAGATATTGATGAAGACGCTGATAGAGTGCGAAATATGCGACCGGCGACTTGGTGTTTTCATAAATATAGGGTTTGGCTTGGTCCTTGAAACCCTTGATGCAGGCTTCGGCGCTGTTGGTGAAGACCTCTTTGTTGATTTCTCCACGCAAATAGCTGCTTTCAAGACTGTCGTAGCATACGGCCATACGACGTTGAAGTTTGGCCAATTCTTGGATTTTCAGACAGTTGTCGGAACCTTGAATGGTATAGCCCGTGTTGAAGCCGGCAGAGTCGCTGTGAATGAAAATCTGAGCAGCGGTATCAATACCGAGTACGATGCTGCGCTTGTCAAGACGTATGCGGTAAAAATCCGGACATTCGGGCACTTCGGCCTTGAACTGAAATTGTCCGTTGGCACCCAGCACTGCCGAATCCAGCAGAACGGTGCCGTCGAGTGCATTCTGCTCGAAATAGACGACTGCGTTTTTGGCGTTGTCAATCTGACCTTTAACCGTGAATTTCGGATGATTCCCACAAGACGCGACGGTCAGCAGCAGAGCCGTGCCTAATATGGGGAAAAGAAATCGTTTCATGTTTCTTGTTGATTTATTTTACAAAAATAAGGAATATTTCTACAATTCCCTGATGAGTTGATTCACTCCCTGTGATGCTGTCATCTGAAGGAAATGCACCTCGCGGCCTCCGGGAAGCGGAACCGGTTTGGGGTCGATGACATAAAGGGGCACATGGCGAGGCACGTAGGCTATCAGACCGGCAGCGGGATATACTTGCAGCGAAGAACCGATAACGAAGAAAATGTCAGCACTTTCGGAAAGACGGACGGCTTCGTCAATCATAGGAACAGCCTCGCCGAACCAGACAATATGCGGCCTCAGATAATCGCCGTAGGGAGTGCGCTCTCCGTATTTCTGTATGTATTCTTCGGGTTGAAGCTCTTTGATGTATTCTTCGTGGAGGCAACCCCGCATTTTGGTCAGTTCTCCGTGGAGATGGACAATCTGGCTGCTTCCGGCTCTTTCGTGAAGATTGTCAATGTTTTGAGTGATGATGTGGATGTCGTATTTCTCTTCCAGTCTGGCCAGTCCGAGGTGGCCGGCATTCGGTTGGGCTTTGAGCAGGCCCATCCGCTCCATATTGTAGAAATCCGTGACCAGCTGAGGATTGGCCTCCCATCCTTCCGGAGTGGCCACATCCTCCACCCGGTATTGGTCCCATAAACCACCGGAGTCGCGGAAAGTGCTGATTCCGCTTTCGGCGCTCATACCGGCGCCTGTCAGAACGACCAGTTTCTTTTTCATATAGGGTGTGCTTCTTAGAAGTTGTTTCGGAATCTTGCGTAAATGCTCAAGGGCAATACCCGTCCCTGGCGGTCGCTCATGGAAAGTTCTCCCTGCTCAACCCTTCCTTTGGCATAGGGGAAATAATATTCCAGCAGATTGGCCGCCACGCTGGGGGAAAAGCCCATGGAATACAGGTTCAGTATGATAAAACCGCGTTGTGGATCAAGCAGTTGGCGGCAGGCGTCCATCAGAGGCACTATGCTTTCACCGAGTATCCATTTCTCTCCTTTGGGACCTCGGCCGTAGGCTGGAGGATCGAGGATAATACCTTGATACTTTTTGCCCCGCCGGGCTTCGCGTTGAGCGTAAAGCAGGGCATCTTCGACAATCCAACGTATGTTGTTCAGATGCGAGAGTTCCTGATTCTCATTGGCCCAATGGATTACCTGCCGGACGGAATCGAGATGAGTGACATCCGCACCGGCGGCTTTGGCTGCCAAAGACGCACCTCCCGTGTAGGCGAAAAGGTTCAACACACAATCGTGGCTGTCTTGTACCTGCTTGTTTTCCGGGCAAAGAGTGTCGTAAATGAAGCGCCAGTTGCAGGCCTGTTCCGGAAAAATACCCACATGTTTGAAAGAAGTCATCCCAAGGCGGAAAGCCAACTGCATGTCGCGGTGCTGAAATGCCATATTCCATTGACCGGGCATATCCCGTCTGGTAATCCATTGTCCCCGTTCTCCGTTGTCGTCCTGACCGCCTTCCCTGAGTTTGAAATAGGCGGAAGCTTTGTTCCAGAAGGCATCCGGAAGCGATTTCGGCCAAATGGCTTGAGGCTCCGGACGCCGCAGCATATAGGCGCCGAAACGCTCCAATTTCTCGAAGCCTCCCGTGTCAATCAATTCGTAATCCTTTCCGAAGTCGACGTTCATCCTTTAGAAGCGGTTTTTGAAGGCAAAATGCCTCTTTCTATTATGCAAAAGTAATGATTTTACTCAAAAAAGATATCTAAGACAGATAATTTGTAATTAGGCCTGAATGCACTACATTTGCGCTACTGTTTAACAACACCCTCCTCAAGTTGTCCGAAATGGAACTCATCAGCAGTTGGCAGAATCCGCGAGTGAAGAATCTGGTCCGTTTGCAATCCAAGGCGCGTGAACGTGCCGGGCAGAACCTGGTCGTCGTTGAGGGTGCCCGTGAGTTGTTTATCGCACTCAATAACGGCTATCAGCCGGAATCTTTATTTGTCTGCGAGGAACTGTTTGCCAAAAGTGATTATCCGGAGGTGTTGATGCGCAGCCGTAATGCACAGAAGTTTGCTTTGACGCGTCCTGTCTTTGAGAAACTGGCTTATCGTGAGGGCTCCGACGGCATCATCGCACTACTGCAACCTAAAAAGCATTCTCTCAACGGTTTGTCTTTGTCTGACAATCCTTTTCTGATTGTATTGGAGGCCGTAGAGAAGCCGGGCAATCTGGGCGCCATTCTGCGTACGGCGGATGCTGCCAAAGCGGATGCTGTCTTGGTCTGTGATCCTTCTACCGATATCTACAACCCCAATGTGATACGCTCCAGTATCGGTTGTCTTTTTTCAGTCCCAGTGGCAGTCTGTACCTCGCAGGAGGCTTGGACTTGGATGAAACAGAAGAATATCAAGATGTTTGCGGCAGAATTGCAGGCTTCCAATTGGTATCATCTCAACGATTTTACACATCCTTCAGCTATTGTGATGGGTACAGAAGCGGATGGTCTGAGCGAGTTCTGGTTGAAAAACGCGGATGCGAGGATAAAGATTCCGATGAGGGGTTTGATAGACTCGCTCAATGTCTCTGTCTCGACGGCGGTGCTGGCTTTTGAGGCGATGAGGCAGCGCGGTTTCAAATAAGAACCAGATCAACGTAAGCGGATCTGACGTGCTTCAATCTTGCTTTTCGTGAAAATCGAGGCCATTTCCTCGAACTTTTCCACTGCTTCGGTGGTCAGAAAATCACATTTCATGCCGCGAGAGCAGTTCTGTCTGATTTCGGGATGACGGAGCAGGTAATCGGCCAGACTCTCGGCCACGAAAGGCCCTTGGCTGATGATTCTCACATGAGAAGGTGTATGTCTGCGTATCTGATTCAGCAATAGGGGATAATGCGTGCATCCCAAAATCAGGGTGTCAATCTGTGGGTCATCGTTGAAAAGCCGGTTCAGGTATTTTTCAATAAAATAGTCCGCCCCGGAGGATTGACCTTCTCCGTTCTCAATCAGAGGAACCCACATCGGACATGCTTGCGATTGAACGGTGATGTCCGGAAAGAGTTTGTGAATTTCTATAGGATAGGAACCCGATTGAACGGTTCCTTGAGTGCCCAACAGACCGACGTGACGGCTTTTGGTGATATCTCCGACGGCTTCGGCAGTCGGACGCAACACTCCGAGCACACGTCTTTGCGGGGCCAGAACGGGTAAATCTTTCTGTTGGATATTCCTTAAAGCCTTGGCGGAGGCTGTGTTGCAGGCAAGAATAACAAGGGGGCAGCCCTTATCAAACAGATAACGGACTGCCTCCAAAGTATATTCATACACGACTTCGAACGAACGGTTGCCGTAGGGAGTACGTGCGTTATCGCCCAGATAGAGATAATCGTATTCTGGCAAACGCTGACGGAGAGCTTCCAAAATGGTCAGTCCTCCATAGCCTGAATCGAAAACTCCTATAGGGCCCAATTATTTAATTCCCAGTTTGGCGCGGACGGCATTGGTGACATCCTTGCACTTCGATTTGGAATAGTACATCAGGGCACCTTCGTTGGAGATGTCCATAATGTAGATCATACCCAGTTCATCTCCTACTTGGCTGATGGCGTCCATCAAAGCTTTGTGGATAGGGACAAGCATTTCCTGCTGCTGTTTCTGGATATCGGCCATAGCTTCCTGATAGAATCCTTCAATGCGTTGCTGAAGATTCTGAAGTTCAGCTTCGCGGCTCAGACGGATGGAGGCAAGCATGCTGTCGCGTTCGGCGACATATTCTTTACCTTTTCTATCGAATTCCTCACGAAGGGCGAGCAATTCGTCTTCGTAACTCTTCTGAAGCTGTTCGAGTTTCTTGTTGGCATCCTGAGTGGCGGGCATAGCTTGGAAGATTTCGGCGGTATTGACATATCCGAAGTCCTGAGCCATCAGGCAGAAGGGCAAAGCGCACAAAACGGCGATGAAAAGTTTCTTAATCATATAAATGATACTTAAAAGTTGATAATTTGATGGCAAAGATAGCAAAAGAATTCTTTAATAACCCAATTTCTTGAGGACGTCATCGCTGACATCAATGCTGGGAGAGGCAAAGACAATATTGACACCCGAGGCGCGGTCGAGAATCAGCACATAGCCTTTTTCCTCGGAAAGTTCCTTGACGGCATTATAAACCTCATCCTGAATAGGGTTGAGCAGGCTCTCGCGCTTTTTGTAG
>JAZRWU010000002.1:0-5969 GCA_045599885.1 Bacteroidales bacterium
GGATATTGTTGGCCCAGACATGAGCGTAGGCCAGGAAAAAGCGTTGTGCCGGAGAATATGCGCCTATCGGATTGCCGTCCTGATACTGCGCGGTTTTGGAAAAGGCATTGAAGGACACCTGCAATCCACCGTAATCGGCGATATTCTCACCCAAGGTAAGTGAACCGTTGCCGAAAACACCGGGAGCCACCTCGATTTGGTTGAAATAGTTCCTCAAGACATCGGTGCGCGCCGCGAATTGTGAGGCATCCTCTTCGGTCCACCAATTGGAAAGATTGCCGTCTTTATCGTATTGACTGCCCTGATCATCAAATCCGTGCGTCATTTCATGACCAATCACCACACCAATCGCACCATAATTGACAGCGTCGTCTCCGTTCATGTAGAAAAACGGCGGTTGCAGGATACCGGCCGGGAAGCAGATTTCATTGGTCGTAGGATTGTAATACGCATTGACTGTCTGAGGATTCATCAACCATTCGTCGCGATCGACCTTTTTTCCGATTTTTTGGATATTCTCATTGAAATAGAACTCGCTGACCCGCTTGGAATTCTCATAATATGAATCTTCCGGATTGATAATCAACGAAGTATAATCTTTCCATTTGTCCGGATAACCGATTTTCACACGGAAGGAGGCAAGTTTTTCCTGAGCCTTGACTTTGGTTTCGGCACTCATCCAGCTCAATTGGTCAATGCGTTCGGACAGACTTTTCTGAAGATTTCCGACCAATTCCAACATACGGTCTTTGGCCTCCTGAGGGAAATATTTGCCCACATACATTTCACCCAAAGCCTCGCCCATCGAGCCGTTGAGCATTTCCACAGAACGTTTCCAACGGGGTTTCATTTCCTCCCTGCCCGACAGAATCCTGCCGAAGAAATCGAAGTCCTCCGCCAAAATGCCGTCATCCAGGCACGAAGCGCTGCTGTTCATCAGCGTCCAGCTGAAATATTCTTTGAGAGTCTGCAAACCGGCATTCGCGAACTCAAGGGCGACGGCTTCTATATAAGGTTTCTGGGAAACATTGATTTCTTTAATGTCGGCACCCATTTCTGACACATACATTTTCCAGTCGAAACCCGGAGTCAAAGCGCACAATTCATCGAAAGTCATTTTGTTGTAGTTGCGGTAGGGATCGCGCAGCTCTTCATTCGAAAAAGAGGCGGCGGCCAAATGAGTCTCCAGTTCCATCACCCGCCCGGCAGCGGCGAGAGCTTCTTCTTCGGCATAACCGGCCACCCTTTCGAACATTCGTGCCACATGGGCGACATAGGACTGGCGCAGACCGGCATTGTGCTCATCCTCTTTCAGATAATAATCGCGCTCGCCCATTCCAAGACCGCTCTGATAGGTCTGAATCAGATTCATGGACGAGTTCATGTCGTCAGCCCCCACGTACAGTTCGAAGAAAGGCCAGACCATCCAACGGTTGAGTTGAGCCATCACGCCATACAATTCCGACTTGTCGGCCACGGCGGCGATGCGGGCGATATCGGCCTGAACGGGAGATGCGGCTTCTGCGTTGAGACGGATGGAATCCATCGAAAGTTTGTAAAGCTCGCTGAGTTTCCATTCCACACTGCCTTGCTCAAAGGTCTTGGAACTGAGATCGTCCACCAGTTCAAGCAATTGCTTCTGGACATTTTCCGCCAACTGATCGAAACTGCCGTAACGGGCATATTCGGCGGGAAGCGGATTGAGTTTCATCCAATTTCCATTAGCGTAGGCATAAAAATCACTCTTGGGTTCCAGCGAATTGTCCATATACGACTGGAATTCCTCATCATTGTTCACTGCTTTCGGCTTACAGCCCGACATTGTCATGATTGCCATCAATGCGAAAAATAAAACTGATTTTTTCATTTATCATTATTTCATATCCATTTTCGTAAAATCCTCCCATTCCTGAGCGGCCTGTTCCCAATAGCTCATCGCATTGTCCAAAGCTCTTCTGGCTTGGGCATACCGTTCATGGACAGCCATATCGGCCGCCCCTTCAGGAGTGGAAAGACAGGCCTCGACCTCTGCCAGACTCTTCTCGCAGGCGCTTACCTCCTGTTCTGTCTTTTCGAGCTGCTGCTGGAGTTTTTTCAATTGCTTGTTATACTGACGTCTTTCCTCGTAAGTCATGGCTTTCGCCGTTTCCGGTTTAGTCTCTGCCGTCGAAGCCTCAGATGCAGCAGACACATCCGCCGAAGACGCCGCCTTTTTGTCCGAAACCTCAAGCTCGCGCAAACTCTCCATTTTCTTATTTCGGAGATACTCGGCGATACCTCCCAGATGCTCCCGGATATGCCCGCCGCCGAACTCATAGACTTTCCCGACCAGACCGTCCAGAAAATCCCTATCGTGCGAAACGACTATCACCGTTCCGTCAAACTCTTTGATTGCCTGCTTCAGAACGTCCTTGGAACGCATATCCAAATGATTGGTCGGTTCATCCAGAATCAGCAGATTGCAAGGTGACAAAAGCAGTCTGATAATGGCCAAACGGCATCTTTCGCCGCCGGATAGCACTTGTACTTTTTTGTCAGAGGCCTCGCCGCCAAACATAAATGCGCCCAGAATATCGCGGATTCTGAAACGGATATCGCCCACGGCCACCCGGTCGATGGTATCGAAAACCGTCAGGCCTTCATCCAACATTTGAGCCTCATTCTGAGCGAAATACGCAATTTTCACCTGATGGCCCAACTGAAGTTTGCCCTCAAATGGGATTTCACCGAGAATACACTTGACCAAAGTCGATTTGCCTTCTCCGTTACGCCCTACAAAAGCCACTTTCTCGCCCCGGCGGATAGTCAGGTCAACCTCCTTGAAGACGGTATGTTCACCATAATCTTTACGGAGATTCTCCGCAATCACGGGATAGGAGCCGCTGTGGGGTGCCGGCGGGAAACGCAGATTCATCACCGCCGTATCTTCCTCGTCCACTTCAAGGCGTTCCAATTTATCCAACTGCTTGATACGCGACTGGACTTGAACCGCCTTGGTGGCTTTGTAACGGAAACGCTCAATGAACGCCTCCGTATCCTGTATCATTTTCTGCTGATTGGCATAAGCGCGCAACTGCTGCTCCCTCCTTTCTTTTCTCAGCTCAACAAACTGTGAGTATGGGACTTTATAATCATAAATATGCCCCAGGGAAATCTCAATGGTGCGTGGACAGACATTATCGAGGAAAGCTCGGTCGTGGGAGACCAGCAAAACCGCTTTGGCCTGCTGTTGAAGAAAAGTCTCCAGCCACTGAATGGAGTCGATGTCCAAATGGTTGGTCGGCTCATCGAGGAGCAAAAGATCGGGACGGCGCAACAGACATTTCGCCAATTCAATACGCATTCTCCATCCCCCACTGAATTCGGAAGTGGGACGCTCGAAATCAGCACGGTTGAACCCCAAACCAATCAAGGTCTTTTCGATGTCGGCCTTGTAGGAATTCAATCCGGAAAGCAGAATCATGTCGTTGTTGTGGTTGATATCCTCAATCAATTTTTGATATGATTCCGATTCAAAATCCTGACGGACAGACAGTTCTTCTTCGAGTTCATGGGTACGCGACTGAAGTGCGAACAAATCGCCGAAGACTTTCTCCGTTTCCTCAAATACCGTCGTGGTATCGCTGATTTTCATCACCTGAGGCAAATAAGCGATCTGAAACTCTTTCGGTTTGCCGACAGAACCCGCCGTAGGGACTTGAAGACCGGCTATTATCTTAAGCAAGGTGGATTTTCCAGCTCCATTCTTACCGGTCAGAGCGATACGGTCACGGGGATTGATGACAAAGCCGATGGAATCCAATAGCGTGAATCCACCAAAAGAAACCGATATGTTGTCAATAGAAACCACAAACTCTGAATTATCAGACAAAAATACAAATTCGGAACCAATAGAAGAACTTTCAAAGATAAAGAAGAAGACAGAAGGGGATAAAAAAAGAGTATCACGACCGAGACAGCCGTGATACCCCTAATATTGCAGTTCAAGATCAACTACTTCAACTCTGTATTCTCACGCATCTTGGAGGAATAATTTATCTTCAAGGCATAAGCTTTACGGAGAGCTTGCTTCACATCGGTCACAATACCCATCTGAGTATCGTTATCGACTTTCAGAGAGACGGTCATGAAAGGCTGATCCTCTTCTTTCATACTACCTTTTTCCTGAGCGATATAGTCTTGAATCTCATCGATTTCAGCATACTTGTCGTTGAGCTGGATACGGGTTTCGGAGCCCATACGGGCACGGTTCTGCATATTGGGCTTACCGATGTAGATATACGTCACGAGAGACTTCTTCTCCAACTTGGTCAACTCAGTAGCATACGGCAACTTGACATCCACCTTCAAATCCACTTCCTTCATTGTCGTGACGGACATAAAGAAAAACAGGAACATGAAGACGATATCCGACATGGAAGACATATTCAGCTCAGGAGCCTCATTGGACGATTTTTTCTTAAATTTTGCCATAGTTCACTGAATTAATAAGTCTTCGGTTCTGCTTCAGAAATCTTCTGAGGATAATAGGCTGCGACAGCTTTCTGATGAGATTCGTCCAAATCGTTGTATGACTTACCGAAAGTCTTGAGAGACAATTCGTCACGCAACTCATTGTAGGCGGCAATCAACTCATTCTGCACATCCATATATCGCCAATACTTCGTACTGCGGTCTGTCTGCAGAGAGATTACATGAGGCTTCGTAATTTCAACTTCGCCAAAATAATCAATCGTCACAGGGACTTTTTTCGGAAGCTTTGCGCTGTTGTTCGGGTTATCGATGAACTCTTTGGCAATGTCTTTCAACTCCCAAAGTTCAATCTCACGGCCCTTACACATAATGCGGTTATCGTAACTGACCAATACGACCAGCGTGTTGCGTTCCTCTACCTTCTGCTCCACATCCTCTTCCACTGGCGGCGGCAACTTACGGGTCAGACCCGTATCGGTATCCATCGTCGTGGTCAGGAGGAAGAAGATCAGCAACAAGAACGCTATGTCCGCTGTTGAACTCGTATTGGGTTGCGGCAATTTTTTACTAGCCATATAAAAAAGTATGATTAAGCGTCCTTAACTTTTCTCTTGAATGCACCGGAGAAAATAATCAGAATCACAGCCAGCAAAGCCAAAATGCCGATGGAGATGATACTCATATTGGCGAGATTGTTCATAGTGGGAGTGATAACACCATCAAAGGTAGGAATAGAATCGTTGTTGAGGTACTTGAAGTCGGTGAAGCAGAAGTAGCTCACAATCAACAAAGCGAACAACAGAAGGATACCAACCATCGATTTCAAGGCTGACAACGGATGCTTGACGAAGTTCCGTATCACCTGCACCAAGGCAAAGCCCAAAGTAATGAGCAATGCGATACCTGCGATAATGCCCATCCAACACAGAAGTACATCCAGATGCGCTGGTTCTTTGTACTCTGCAGTAGGATCCACGCTTCCGCCGATGAATGCTATAACCGTTGCCGCAACCGACAGGATCATAAGCACCCAAAGCACTATCTTTGGCAGAATACTACTGATTTTAGACATAGTTGTGAAATATAAGGTTGGTAAGATTATTTGTTTTCAAGTTCCATCTTGGCAAGGATGTCGAGCAGAGAGATGGAAGCGTCTTCCATATCACCGACGATAGCGTCTTCCTTGGAAAGGATGTAGTTAAAGAACACTTGCAGAATCATGGCGGCAATCAAACCGAACACCGTAGTGATAAGGGCGACTTTCATACCACCGGCAACAACCGTCGGGCTGATATCACCAACCTGCTGGATTTTTACGAAGGCCTGGATCATACCGATAACGGTTCCCAAGAATCCCAACGAAGGAGAAATAGAGATGAACAAAGAAATCCACGGGAAGTTGCGTTCCATCAGACCGCTCTGTACACCACCGTAGGAGATGATAGACTTTTCAGCCACATCCACACCCTGATCAAGACGGAGAAGTCCCTGATAGA
>JAZRWU010000003.1:0-2049 GCA_045599885.1 Bacteroidales bacterium
GGCATGGGTCACGGTGAACGGCGGCCATAGCACTTCGGTCAGCTGCAGCTCTCTGCGACTCGTGGATTGCCGTCTTCTGGAACCGGAAGGAGCCTGTTTCAGTCCTTCCGCTCAGGCTGTCGTCGACAGTGAAGGCAAACCGATTGATTATGCCGTCAGTTTCTGTCCGATTGAGTCATTTCCGCTGTCCATCGCCGGGGTGAAAGTGACCTCCGACAATATGAACCATATCACCGGCAGCGGCATCAGCGGCTCAGTGTCATACAATCCCTTCTCGAACACCTTGACCTTGGAAAATGCGACCATCAACGCGACGGGCAGTCAAAAGGCGGGTGTGGATTCCGATATCGAAGATTTGAGACTTGATCTGGTCGGGGACAACCGGGTGACGAGCAGCGATTATGCGGCTTTGCTGCTGCGGAAAAATGCTTTCATCGGAGGAGATGGCCGTTTGAGGGCGGAGGCTCCGAAAGATGCGGCCATTTATATTCCGTCATCGGCCTTGTCCATCTACGCTTGTGAGGTGACGGCTGTTGGAAAATTGGGTGTCTGCGGCTATGATGGTCACAGCGGAGAGTCTTTGAGCATTACGGATGCCATGGTCAATGCGCAGGGAAGCCTGGCTTCCATTCTCGATTTATCTTCCTTCACGCTGACGGGTTGCGGCTTTCTTGCCCCCGCAGGTGCGGCTTGGGACTCTCAGGGCCTATATGTGAAGGATGCGACCGGACAACGGACCAACAGCACTGTGGAAATAGTTCCGATGTACGATGTTTGGGTGGCAGGTATCCAGGTCACTGCGGCCAACGCCTCCCATATCACCGGCAGCGGCATCAGCGGCTCGGTCAGTTACGATGCCGTCCATAATAAGCTGATTCTCGACAACGCCACGATATCCTCGGACAGTAGAACAGGTATCAGATCAAGACAGATGCTTACGATAGAGTTGAAGGGCAAAAACACTATTTCGACTCCGTTAACCGTCGGCGTGGATCTCTCCGTCAGTACCACTATCCGGGGCGGCGGCTCTTTGAAGGTGACAGCCCCCCAAGGTCCAGCCATCTATTCAAACAATGCCGCAGTTTTCATTGAGGACTGTTCGATAGAGGCGAGCGGGAAGTGGGGAATCGCCGGTGAATCGGCCTCTTCGTCCGAAGTACTGAGTATTCGCAGTGCCTCTGTCAAGGCCATGGGAACGCAGGGCTCCATCTGTGATTTCTCGTCCTTTACCTTGGACAATTGTAAACTTTCCCAACCGGGCGGAGCGAAATGGGACGATTCCAAACACGCGGTCACTCTCAACGGCAATGTGGTGACTTCCTTGGTGGAGATTACCACAGTCCGGACCTATGATATCACCGTGGATGGCATACAGGTGACGGATGCCAATTTGAACGATGTCAAGGGCAGCCATGACATTGCCGGCAAAGTCAGTTACGATCCTGCGACGAAGACGTTGACTTTGGACAATGCCGTCCTGAATTGGATTTACGCCAAAAACGATCTCTCTGTCATTCAATTGGTGGGCAGAAATGAGATTATGGGCGACAACGTGGGCATCAACGTGGGCGATTGCAAAATCTTCGGAAAAGGTTCCGGTGCCAAACTCGAAGTCAACGGCACGATGGTCGGTATATACGCCGGCAATCTTTCGATAGACAATTGTACCATAGACGCCTCTTCGGAGGGCGGTCCGGTGGATTGCTACGGTATCTTTGCCAAAATCCTGGCTATTGATGAAGCGACCGTCACTTCCAACGGAAAAATCAGTCCTTCGGTCCGATGTGAGGAATTGAGATTCTTGACCAGCGGATACGGAATATCTTCACCGAAATCCGCCTATTTCGACAGAAACTCCAAAACCATCAAGAATGTGGACGGAAATACCCTGGTTTCGCAGGTGGTAATGGGTCCGGTGGCTACCTATCAGATATGGGTGGCCGGTGTTCAGGTGACATCCGCCAACGCAGCCGACATCAAGGGAGCGGGCATCAGCGGCAAGGTGACTTTCTCTCCGGAACTCAACACGCTGACGCTTGGTAATGCGGT
>JAZRWU010000004.1:0-12429 GCA_045599885.1 Bacteroidales bacterium
GATGATTACATGAAACAGCTTTACACCTGGCGAGGACGGGATGGCAGCGACCACAGTGTCAAAGGAGAGGTGCTGTTTGATTACGTTGACTTTGAAGTTTCTGAATCTCACACCCTCAAAGCAGTTTTTATGGATCTGAAAGCTTCCGACAATGCCAATTATCATCAAAGATGGGATTACATCAAGTTCACTCCTATCAACGAATAAATATATGATTATGAATAAATTGCATTCGATAATAATATGTATCGCCCTCCTGGTGGGTTTTTCGGCCTGCACAAGTCAGTGGGAGAGCCATTACAACACGCAGAATGTCACCAGTGACGGATCTGTTGAGATATTCTCCGGAAATATCAAAGAGTATCTGCAAAGCGACAGCCATCTCAGTTCTGAGAACAGAATGCTGCAGGAAGCGGGAGTTTACGACAAAATGAAGCCGAGGCAAGAATACACTCTTCTCGCCTATCCGAACGATATTCTGGATGCTTCCGAATATGCCTCCATGAGCGACTATGCCAATTACTGTATTTCCGACATCGCGTTGTCGCCCAATATGATGAGCGACGGATTGGGCATCCATACCTGGTATCAGGACAAAAATGTCTGGATTCATGTGCGCGGTGAAGAACGTTTCATTGAAGACAATCTCATCACCAAAGTGGTGAAGACCGACAATGGTTATATATATTTCTTGTCCGGCATTACTCCGATCATAAAATCCATCTATGACATTTTGAACGGTTTGGACGATGCCCAATATTCAACTTTCAAGAATCTGGTCAGGAAATATGAACGCAGTTTCTTCGACAAAGACAAATGCACACCCGCTGGAACAAACGAGATGGGAAATACGGTTTATTCCGACTCGGTCAAAGGCTGGACGGTGAAAAATATTCTCATGGACCGCTATACGGCTAATGGTCAGGAATATTGGAATATGCGTTCGGAAGATTACAACTCAACGATGCTGATTCCCTCCAACGAAGTGATTCAAGCCGCCATTGATACTGCTATGGCGAAGATTCCGCTTTGGCTGCGCCGAAGAGCCACTGCGGCCGACCGGACCAAATTCGAACAATGGATAGTCAAGGCCTGTTTTATTGACAAACGCTTATCGGCCAGCCAGATTGACGGATTGAACGACATTGATTGTGTAGGCGGGTATCAGAAAGACACGTTGGAAGGAACTGAATTTACGCAAACCGAAGCCGCAATGTGGCGGCCGACAGTGCAGAAAGTCCGGACAAATGACTGTCTTAACGCCAGTAATGGAAATGTCTATTTCATTGATTTTCTGAAAATCCCGAACAACGTCATCATTTACCGTCTGAAGGCCCGCTTTTACCAACTTTGGAACAATATGACGCAAGCGCAGCGCGATCAGTATTTCCGTTGGGAACATTGGACGGAACCCATGATTATCAATGATGCCCAAGGCTCTTTCCAACTGTCTGAGACTCTGCCGACAATGTATTATCATGTATTGACCGCCATCCCCGACAAAGTAGCCCGGCGCGATTCGCTGACCTGCAGTGTCACCTACGATGGAGTATTGTATAATGAAAGCAATCCACGCGGGGAGCAGATTCAGGAATGTTTCATTCCCGCCGGCGAGTATTATCTCCGGATGGGATTCAAGCACAGTCTTTTGTATTCATTGAGCATACAATTCAACGATACTCTTCTTGTAAAGGATATGGTGATGTACGCCCAAGGCTCTAACTTCCACTTTGACCGCGGCTCTGTTTCGGTGGTTGATGCCTACGGCGCCTCCTCCATCGGCTATCCGGAAGGATACAATTGGCATGATTGGGAGGAATTGAGCGAGAAGGCCCAGGCCTACGACACGGACGGATATCAGGTCGGAATCGTCCATGTCAAACAAGACGGCAATTTCACCATAACTATTTCATCAAGCGATATGTCATATCTGTATGACTATACGGCCGAACGGAACACCAGCAACGTCAAGCAGTTGATGATGTATCATTGGTGTCTGCGACCAACCAAGAACAATTATTGATAAAGAAGGATGAATATGAAAAAGAATATATTGTTCTCTGCTTTATTCTGTCTGGCTGTATGTGTGACGGCTCAGAATCACACACTGAATATTGAAATCGTCAACACGGAAGGGACTCCGGTCAAAGGCGCAGTCATTTCATCGGACGCTTTGGAAGCCTCCTCGCTGACAGAAGACAACGGCTGCGCGGCCTTGGTTCTCAAAGATGGCCAAGGGCTGATCAGTATCTCGTCCGACGGATATTACCCTGTTGAGATTCCTTTCCAGAATGAAAAGGATTTGAGAGTGGTCTTGATTCCAGAACATTGGAGCAACTTCACAGAAGAGCGTCTGTTGCCTTTTGGATATTCCAACAGCCAAAAAGTGGGAATAACCTCGTCCGCTATTGACAAAAAGGATATGCTGACGGCCATGAATCTTGATCAGGCGTTGAGTGGACAACTTGCTGGTTTACAGGTTATAAGCAAAGGAGGAATGCCCGGTGAAGGTGCCTTCTTCAATATGGGCGGACTTCATTCACTAACCTCCGAGAACACACCTCTTATCGTGGTTAACGGAGTCCCGTATATGCCCGACCAGCACACTTCCTATGCTATCAATGCTTACTCAAGGAGTCTGTTTTCGGCCTACAACATCAACGACATACGCAATGTCACCCTGCTGACCGGCGCTGATGCCGCAGTCTATGGCTCCCTCGCTTCCAATGGGGTTATTCTGATTGAGACGGAGCAAGCCAAATCCGACATTCTTGATACCAGGATTTCATTGGCTGGTCAATATGGAATCAGTCTGGCCGCCCCCGGCATTGACGTTCTGGATGCCGATGAGTACAAAAATTATCTTCGCAGTATTGGAATGACCCGTTATCCGCAAATGGGCATGCTCACAGACGATTATCCTTTTCTTCAGAACGAACAGAATTACCCGGATTATTTCATTTTCAACAACCATACCGATTGGAAAAAAGAAATCTACAGACCTGCCTTCAATACCAATAACGTATTCCGTGTGGAAGGTGGTGATGAAATCGCCAAGTATAATATCAGCGTCGGCTATTCATCGGACGGAGGCGTTACAGCCGGGACCAAAACGGACCGTTTCCATACTTTGATCAACTCTGACATTCTGGTGACGAGAGACATTGATATTTTTTCTATCGTCGGACTTTCCTATACCCGGAGCCAGTTGCAGGAACAGGGAATGAATGACCAGACCAATCCGATGCTTGCTTCCAGTATTAAAATGCCGGTATTAAGTCCTTATGCCTCCGATCAGAACGGGAATCCAATCGCCAGATATGCGACTTATGATTATGGCAATATCAATGCCTATCCTTTATTTCCCTATGAAAATGTCAGCAATCCTCTTGCCATCGTGAACACTTTGGAAGCCAATGACAAGATTTATGACGTGAATATTCAGATGGGACTTAATTACAAGATCAACAATTACCTGAAACTCAAAGGTCTGTTTGATATGAGCTATCGTTATACCGAAGAGAACGTCTTTATTCCCGGCGTGACGAATCAAGCCATCTATCCACAATATTACGGCATCGGACGCAATACCGTCCGGAAAGGCATTTCCGAATTCAGAAGCAATTACTACAATCTTGATGTCGCATACTCACGCACTTTCGCGGGTATTCATGCCTTGCAGGCCAATGCCGGTGCCCGTATTATGACGCTGTCACAGGAATACGACATCTCCTCGGGATACAATACGGCCAATGACTTTTACAAAACTTTGGACAAAATCACCGACAAACCCGATATTGACGGTTTCAATGATGAATGGGTATGGGCCAATTATTACCTGCATGCTGATTATACTTATTTTCAATTGCTGCGGGCCACGGCCAATCTGACCATAGACGCTTCTTCCGCCTCAGGAGTGAGCGCTCCTCTTTACTATTTATATCCGTCTGCCGGGATTACATTGATGGCTGCCAATCTCAACGGCATTCCAGATGCCATCAACAGACTGAATGTGTCTGCAGAGGTATCCCATACCGGAAACAGCCGGTTTTCATCCAATTATGCCAAGAATTATTACCAGAGTTCGCCCTATTTTTCCATGGGTAGTATTATCCGCTCGGAGATTCCCAACACCCGTCTGGAGCCCGAAAAGAAAAACCAAATCAATTTGGGGACGGACATTGCTGTGCTTGACAACCGTATTGGATTGCGTGCCGACTTCTTCAAATCAAACAGCTATGACTTGCTGATTCCACAAAACATTTCTTCTGTATATGCGGTCAATGAGTATTACGAGAATACCGCTTCCATCTCTACCGTCGGCTATTCGCTCACGGCCAGATTCGTTCCTATCGAAAAGAAAGACTTCAGTTGGACTGTCGGTGGAAATATCGCCTCGGCGAAAAGCCGCATTACCGCACTCAGTGATCAGGATTATATGGACATCTCTCTCCATCACTTAGCCAATGGAGAAGATGCCGTCATCCGACTTCAAATAGGTGAAGAACCTTATCAATTCTATGGTTTCAAGACCGATGGCATTTACAGCAGCTCTCAAGAAGCCGAAGATGCTCATCTCATCAGTCTTTACGGCACCAAGTATCAGGCAGGCGATGTGCGCTTTCTCGAAGCTGAAAATCATAAAGACGGAATCATCAACAATGACGACAAAGTATTGCTTGGCAACGCAAGTCCCGACTTTTTTGGAGGCCTGTTCACCACTGTGCGGTATAAGAACCTCTCTCTCACGGCCAATTTCCACTATTCCATCGGCAATCTCGCTTACAATGCCGTCAGAAGAGAATTGGAATCGATGAATAATTTCAGCAATCAATCCGTCGCCGTCATGAACCGCTGGCAACTTGAAGGACAGACAACAGATATGCCCCGCGTTGCTTACGGCGATCCCAACGGCAATTCCGTTTTTTCCGACCGTTGGATTGAGGACGCTTCCTATTTGAAATTGGGCAGCCTCACTTTGAGTTATCGGATTAACCGCCCCATCGCCAACCTGTTCCAGTCGGGCAGCCTTTGGATTTCGGGGCAGAATCTCCTGACATTCACTCATTACCTCGGATCGGATCCCGAACTTGCCTATTCATTTGAGGATTGTCTGATAGGCATTGACTATGCGAAAGTCGCCAATCCGCGCATCATCAAAGTCGGCTTTAATCTGAACTTCTAACGTCTTCATTCTTATGACTATGAAATACTATCTGCAAGTCATCGGCATTTTGACATTATTGTCCGTCGGACTGTCTTCGTGCCGCGATATGTTTATTACTGATCCGGATGACATCGTCAATGAACAGGATTATATCAACGAAGATGATGAAATGTACAAAGGCTTCATGGGCATATTGACCAAACTTCAACAAGCTGGAGACCATTCCATCCTTCTCACCGACACAAGAAGTGATTTTCTTGAAGTAACGGCCAATGCTCCGCTTGAACTTCAGCAAATCTATGCTTATGATGAAACCAACGGCAACAGTTATGCCGATCCCACTCCATATTATGCCATCATCATCACCTGCAACAACTATTTCGATAAAATGGCTCAATACCGTCAGGAGCTGGGTAAGAATATGGACGACCATGCGGCGGAAAATTTCAAGAAACTCATCAGCAGCGCATTGAGACTGAAGATATGGGCTTACTTGAAATTAGGCAGCATTTACGGAGAAGCCATCTGGTTCGATGATCCTTTGGAGGAAAGAATCAACTTGAACGACAGCAAAACATTCACGTATTGCGATATGAGGTCGCTCGCCGAAAGGTGTATCAGCCAGCTCGACAGCGGAATTGTCGTATATAACGGAGAACGGATTCCCGCCGACCTCAGTATGGACTGGGCCAGTTGGATCAATGAAGAAACCGTTACCGACAATTATGACCATTGGAAATATCTTGTACCCGAATGGCTGTCATTGCGTTGCGAATTCCTTTTGTGGCGCGGTAATCCGGATGATTATCTCTGGGTACGGAATAATGTGTTGCGCTATATGTGGATCTGTCATCACGATGCCGATTGGAATATTTACGCTGCCGACAGCCGTTTTGCCTGCAATATCCCCATTCGGGTCGGTGCCGACAGAAATTATGCGACGGAATATTGGAGAATTTTTTACAATACCCTTTACAGCGCCAGTGACAACACAAACTTCCTTCATGTCATTACCGGAGTGATGTACGATTATGAGCATCATCAAACCAATCGGATTATTGAGTATTTCTGCCCACGATCTCCTGGCAAATACTATTTGCGGCCTTCCACTTTTGCTGTCAACAAATATGCGGAACAAGATTTGAGAGGCATTACTCAGCGTATGATGATGGATGTCATCGACGGTGATACCTGTATGAACAAATACTATTATTACCAAGGTGACTGGTTGCGCAACCGGATTGTGGAAATCAATCCCGCCATTCCTCTTTTCCGCGGACACGATTATCATTTTTATCTGGCCGAAGCCGAAAATCATCTCCACCAATGGCATCAGGCATCGGTGATTATGAACAATGGCGTCACGAACGAATTCGCCAAAAAAAATCTTCCATCGTATTGGAATTCTGATTATGATACATGGTTCGGAGCCGCCGGCGGATACGGCGATGTCGGCGTTTCCGGATGCCTCAACGGAACCATTCACGATTTCCCGCAGGGCACTTGGAACTATAAATCAGCCAACAGTACGGATTTCGTGGACAGCAAGGGTATTCACTACAACGAAGAGGAACGCATTCGTCAATATGACTTATACATTATGGATGAAGCCCTTAACGAATACATCGGAGAAGGACGCGCTTATGCCTATGTCTGCCGGATGGCCGAACGCTACGGAGCCGAATATGTGGTTGAATATATCGCCCGCAAATACCAAGGGACCCCTTATTATGACAAAGTCCGGAATGCCATTCTCAATGGAGGTTACTGGGTTCATTGGGATTTAAAAGCCGATGAACTGAAAGCGGCACTTTGAAGCCCAAGAAGCTGTTTAAGCACCTGTTTTGAATTGATTATTATTTGTCAACCGTATGAAAAAATCCATTCTCATTCTTTTCTGTGTCTTGTCGCTATCCGCATTAACCATGTCGGCTGGAGAACTTAATCTGTCTATGACGGTCCCGCAGGATGATGCCGCCAATGTTTCGACTGCTACCGGCATAGTCTTGATGTTTGACGAGAATCTGGTACTTGGAGCCGGCGATTGCTTACTCAACGGAGAAATCATCACTCCTTCCCTGACAGCGAAAATGGCCCGTTTCAATCTGACCGGCCTCGAATACTCAACCACATATACTTTCGAGGCTCCGGCCGGTGCTTTTATCGGAAAAAGCTCGAAGAACACCTCTCCTGCCATATCTTTTCGTTTCACCACAGCCGACCGCCCATTGCCCGAGCCCAAAGTGTTTGACGCAATCGTGTCCAAAGACAGCACAGGCAACTTTCTCACCATACAGGAAGCCATAGACAAAGCACCCGTCAACCGGACCCGCCCATATCTGATTTTCGTCCGCAACGGCCATTATAAGGAAGTAGTGCGAGTGCCCGAAAACAAGCCCTTCATTCATCTGATTGGAGAAGACGTTGACAGCACCATTGTCGAATACAAGCTCAACTGCGGCTGGAGCGAGGGCTATGCCGGACCAAAAGATGACGGTTTTGACCTTTACGCTCAGCAATTCAACTATGCTTTTGCTCCGCATAACAATGGATTTTACAGTATCGCATATATTGCCGCCGATAATTTTTATTCGGAAAACATCAGTTATGTCAATCTCTGGGGACGGGAAGACCGCGATTTCCCCCAGGCTTTGTCGGTATGGACGGAAGGCGACAAGAGTTCATTTTACAACTGCAAAGCCTACAGTTATCAGGACACTTGGAGAACCCCCGGCAGTTCTCAGGCCCGGCAGTATGTGAAAAACTGTTTTATCGAAGGAAATGTCGATTTCATATACGCATCTGGAAACGTATTGTTTGATTCCTGCACCATCAGCATTATCAAAAACCGGAAATCATTTGAGGAAGCCGGATGGATTGTGGCTCCCAGCCAGGGTTCCGACTCCAAATGGGGATATGTCTTCTTGAACAACAAACTTATCGGCGAGCAGAAAGGCGACTCCATCTATCTCGGACGCGGATGGCACTCCAACCCCAAAGCCGTTTTCATCAATCTGCAACTGGATGATAAAATTGTTCTCCGTGATGAGGGATGGGATGCTTATTGGGCCGTTGTCCCCACCATTTTCGCCGATTACAACACGATGGACTGCAACGGTAATCCTGTTGACCGGAGCAAACGGATTGATCAGTATTGGCTGAACAATGCTATCGGAGACACGACTTGGTTCACAGTCAAAAACTCATTGACGGAAGACGAAGTGTCCAGCTACAATTTCAAGAATATCATTGCCGGCACTGACTCATGGCGTCCTGACATTATGATGGAAAGACTGCCCGCACCTGAGTTGTATTATAACGGCAACCAGCTGTATTGGGAAACTATTCCTTATGCTATTTGTTATGAAATCCGTCGCTGCGGCCAATTTGTGGGCTTTACGACTTCCAACAATTATGCTTTCGAATCTCAACCGGAAGACTATACGGTGAGGGCTGTCAATGAATACGGCGCCAGAGGGCAACTCTCCGCACCTGCCCGCATCAACCGACTGGAAACAAACCGGACCGGGAATCCCATCCGGATTCGGACATTCAATGGCAATCTCGTCAACCTCGGCGATAAACAGATCAGAGTTCAAATGTTCAGTCTGCTCGGTCATCGGACAGGAGATGGTTTATTAGAAGCAGGAGAGAGCATGAAACTTGATGACAATTGCATCGTCAGAGTTTTTGACGGAAAATCCACGCTGGTGCTGAAAAACATCAATAAATAGTGCACTTATTATAACTGTTTGTCCACTCTATGATAATCACACTTGTCTATTTTTGTCCAAAACGTAGCAACAATCTTTCATTTATCCTTTATTAAATACACGCTTATGAAAAAAAGTTTACTTTTAGCCTCGTTGGTTTGTTTGCTGACTTTCTCAGCAAAAGCAAATGAGATTATCGTCAACTCACCGGCCGACTATGCATCGTCGTATGCCGCCGCTCAGAATGGCGATGTCCTGAAATTGTACTCCGGTGTATATGCTCAGCAGAATTTCCCCGCCGGAAAGTATATCACTGTCGCTGCCGCATCCGACACCAGTGATGTTAACATTACAGGTGAAGTCCGTTTCGATGGCGAAGTCGGTGAAGGCGCCGGCATTTGCTTCGAAGGCGTTACTCTTGGAGAAGGTGCTTCCTATCTTTTCAACTTCGCATTCACCGGCTCGATTAAGGAAATCAAACTGAAAAACTGTATCATCCACGATGTCAACCGTTGTACGATTTATCTGACCGGTGGAGCAGCCACATGCCTTGAAAATCTCGTGTTTGACGGCTGTACACTCAACAACCTCAACAGCGGCAACTGGAACATGATGTGGCCGACCACTCCTATCAAAAACATCACTTTCAACGAGTGTACGTTTTATGACAACAACGGAATGGAGTCCATCTATCTTCCTCGTGAGAATGCTGACTACAGCCACACTTTCACCTTTACTCACAACACTTTCTTCACGGGATGCCGCGATGCCAACCGTCGTCTTTGCGACGTACAGAACAAGTTTGCCGGTGAGGATTGCGCTTTGACCATCAAGGACAACGTCATCATCTGCCCCGACGGACAGAGTGCAGGAGAACTTTTCAACATCAGTGCCGGTTGGTGGGAAGTCAATATCAGCAACAATCTTATCGTAGGTTGGGGTGTGCCGGGATGGAATGACGAAATCGGCGAAGCCGCCATCGAAAACAATTTCACTCTTGAAGATCTTGGCATCGCCAATATCGGTGCCATTTTCGCTGACCCTGCCAATGGAAATTTCACGCTTTACAAAGGAATCTCTCCTCTTGAGGGTAAAGCCAGCGACGGTGGTGTTCTTGGCGCAAGCAAATGGCTCCAGGATGCCGGTACGCTCTTCACGTTGACCCGCAGTCTGGCAGAAGGTGTCGATGAGGCAGCCGGTAGTATTTCCGGCCCCAGCGGACTTGTTGCCGAAGGCACAGAAATCACTTTGACCGCCAACAAGAATTTCGGTTTCAAGTTCTCCAAATGGGTTGACCAAACGGGTGCCACGTTGAGCACTGACGCCAGCTATTCCTTTGTAATGGATGCTGACAAAACCGTTTTGGCTGTATTTGACGCTGTCAATCTTTTCAAACTCAACATCCAATGTGTCGGCGGTGGTTCCGTTATCGTTTCTGAAGCCGGTAAGGATGGTGAATATGAATACTTCGAAGAAGGTACTGAATTGGTTCTTACCGCCAAGACCAACAAGATTACGGAATTTGTCATGTGGGAAGATTTCACAGGTGAGTTGAACCGTAACATTGTTATGGACAAAGATTATGATATCGTTGCCACTTTCGAAACCATTGACTACATCTGCGGATGGAACTTCGACCTCGGTCTCAATGAGGCTTCGCAGAACCGCGTAGCCGATCTTGTCAGCGACAAATATGCAGATAAGGAGAACCTTCCGATACTCAGCCTGTATTACACTTATGCCCCCGACGCTCCTTGGACTTCCGGTTGGTGGAACCGTACCGATGACGATCATCAGGCTGCTGTAACGTGGTTGCGTTGCACCGAATTGGGTGATGGTACCGAATTCAAGACCGAAACCGGCGCTATGGATTCTTCCAAGTACTTTACGGATCAAGGTTTCTACTGGCAGACCTGCCTCAACACCAAAGGCTACGAAGGTGATGTTATCTTCCTTTGGTCAATGAAACGTACCTATATGGGACACTATGACTATTTCACAGAAGTTTCTTATGATGGACTTTCCTGGGAAAAAGTCGGCAAGCACACCAACAGCGGCAGCTGGCAGGATTTCTCCGACACGATTCCTTATTCAACCAACAAGGAAGCCCTTTATATCCGCTTGATTCCGGATGTAACCAGTGGATATGATGCCGACAGAATATTTGACGTATATGGTGTATATGTAGCTGATATGTATTTCATCGCAGATGCCACCAATGCTATCAATAAGGCTGAATCCTCATTCAGAACGGCTGTCAACAACGGCATGTTGAATGTACGCGCCAATGGTGTCAACAGAGCATCTCTCTTCTCTGTCGATGGTAAGATGGTACGCTCTTCTATTGAGAATGGTGATTTCAATTGGAACACCTCTTCTTTGAAAGGTATTTATATCCTCAAAGTCGGCAACCACATATCGAAAATCAATTTCTAATACTATCTTCCCCTTTTTAAGCGAGGCGGCCAGTCAATGGTCGCCTCGCTTTGCAAATAAGCAATTATTGCACTATATTTCTCAAAAATTACGCTGAAATAGGAAAAGAAATTGTTCCCTTTGTATAGTCATTAACTCCTGAGGATGAAAAGAATTATTATCGCATTCGCGCTCTCCGTCTTTGGTCTGTCCTTGCATGCAGCGCTCACGGTGACCCCTCAAGTTCCCATCGCCAACCAGAACAATGTCCCAACCGGTACGCAAATCGTTTTATTGTTCAGTGAGAACGTCGCATTGGGAAGCGACAGTTGTTACCTGAATGGACAACTTTTAAAATCCACCAGCATCACCGGGAAATACGCTTTCTTCAAGAATGTCGATTTTGAATATGGTACTAAATATGAAATGTTTGTCCCTGAGGGAGCCTTTATATCCAAATCAAACAAACAAGCCTTTCCGGCACTCTCATATTCTTTTACGACCTTGGCCCGTCCCAAGCCGGAGAAGCATGTATTTGACGTTATTGTCGCTGCCGACGGCACTGGAGATTACACCAGTTTGCGCAAAGCCGTCAAAGAGGCTCCCAAAAATCAGTCTGAACCTTGGTTGATTTTCGTCAAAAACGGTGAATATGAAGAACTGATCAGAACGGATGAGAAACAGACATTCTTGAGCATCGTCGGCGAAAGTCCAGAGAAAACCATTATCAAATATGCCATCACGTCCGGAGGAGGAGACTTACCGACTGAGAACGGCAGAATCGCAGAAGCAGAAGGATTAGGCCCAGTATTAGCCGTGAAAGGGACGGATTTTTATATCCATAATGTCACCCTTCAGAATTCTTTCGGATACGAAAAGCAAGCCGGACCGCAAGCACTTGCCCTGCGTACATTAGCCGACCGCTTTACCGCTTTCAATACCCGTATGTACAGTTATCAGGACACTTGGCAGACGGGATCAGATATGCAACGCCACTATGTCAAACGTTGTTTTATCGAAGGAGCTGTTGATTTCATTTACTGCAGCGGCGAATGTTATTTTGATTCCTGCACTATTTCATTTTGCCGAAACGGTTCCGTACTGACTGCGCCCAGTCATGGAGTTTCCAAATAC
>JAZRWU010000005.1:0-5209 GCA_045599885.1 Bacteroidales bacterium
TTCTCGATCCGGTTTTCATTTTCGGGCTGAAGATGGGCATCGCCGGAGCCGCTTGGGCCACCACTATCTCGATGGCCTGCGCCGCCGCCGTTTCCATCGTCCATTTCATCAAGCCGGCTTCTTTTATTCATTACAAACGCCATTGCTGGAAACCCAAAGCCTATATCTTCAAGAATATCACCATGATTGGAATGAGTCCGTTTCTGATGAACACGGCTGCCGCCGGCGTGGTGGCCCTGCTCAATTCCCAGCTGATTCATTATGGAGGAGATTTGGCCGTCGGAGCCTACGGCATCGTCAATACTTTCGGTAATTTTCTCGTTCTTATTATATTAGGTATCTGTCAGGGTATGCAGCCTATCGCCGGCTACAACTATGGTGCCGGTCAGAACGGCCGTCTTAAATCCATTTATGTACTGACCATGAAAATCTGCGTGCTGGCAGGTTTGGCAGGAAGCGTTGTCTCTTGCCTCTTCCCACAATTCCTCGTGCGTTTTTTCACCAACGACAGCCAGTTGATAGACATCGCCCGTCCGGCCATGCGTTTTCTCATGATCATGTTCCCATTCATCGGGTTCACCATCACCAATTCCAACTTTTTCCAATCCATCGACAAACCATGGATAGCCATCATCACCAGCCTGTCGAGACAAGTGATTTTCCTGGCTCCGATGAGTGTGTTCGTACCTCTGCTGTTTATCCGTTTCGGGGGGGAGGGTCTGACCGGTGTTTGGGCCGCGGCCACCATTTCCGATGTGATAGGCGCTGTCTTGGCGGCGATTCTGCTTTACACCCAACGCCGGGTTTTCTCCGCCGGCTATGTAGCTCCTGTCAAACGGCCGGAAAAAGAGGCAGGTATCCCTTCTGAAGCCTGAGGACCTGCTTCGAATTGATTTTTCACACATTATTTCTATATTTGTGCATCCGATACAATTTTCAGGATGATTTGGAGTTATTCAGTAGCGATGTAGAATCCATTGGAAGGAACCGACATTATTGAAAAGTCGCAAAGAACTCGCAAGCACCTATTATTCAATCGGATGTATAAATAATGAAACATCTCGGACTCATCATTTCCCTGATTGCCGCCACCTTGTGCATCCCCGTTTGCCGTGCCCAATTTGACGGTCAATGGACTCATTATATGATGAATCCCGGTTTGTACAACCCGGCTGCAATCGGTCTTGACAACGACCTGAATGTGCATATCGCTTTCCGCGAACAATGGACCGGCATCCACAATGCGCCCAGCACGATGGCCCTGCATCTCGGCTATCCTTTCCGGATGGGCAAGAAAACAGACGGCATCGGGCTGATGATGCTCAACGAGAGCATCGGTCTGTTCAAAACCCAGATTTTTCAAGGCCAGTTCTCCCACCCTTTCCATTTGGCCGGCGGACAGTTGCATCTGGGTGTTCAAGGTGGAATCCTTCAGGAGAATTTTGACTCCGACGGCATCTACATACCCACTTCCGACTATCACAATCCCTCCGATCCCGCTATTCCGGACGGACAGCTGGAAGGAATGATTCCCGATTTGAGCGCTGGACTTTGGTATCATCATGAGAAATGGTATGCCGGTCTCTCCGGTCTGCATCTGCTGGGAGGGAAAATCAAATTGAACGAAAAAGAAAGCACTTCCGAAAGGGACAAAACGGTTTTCCCGGTAAGCAGAACATTTTATTTTGCAGGTGGATACAATATTGGCCTAAAGAATCCGTTATTATCCTTACAACCCTCCGTTCTGCTGCGCTCCGATTTGGTGAGCGTCCAGGGAGACCTGTCCATGCTGATGAATTACGACAAAAAGTATTGGGGAGGTTTGAACTGGCGGCCGGGCGATGGTGTGGGCGTTCTGATAGGAATGAGCTTTGAGATGGGACTGTCATTGGGTTATTCATACGACATCCCCTTATACGGCCCGACTGACGGAAGCCACGAAGTACTGATAGCGTATCGGAAAAAAATCGACACAAGCAAAATCAACAGGAAACAGAAAAGCGTTCGTTTATTATGAATATGAAAATTTATTCTTTGGGGATTGCGTTCATGGCTCTTTGTCTGCTGACAGCCTGCGGCTCTTACGATAACGGAGAATTGCGTTCGCCCAAATCGTCGTCTTGGAATGAACCGAATCCGTATGGCATGGTGCTGGTCAAACAAGGTTCGTTTGATTTGGGAGCCTCTTATCCCGACAGCATCTGGGGAACCGAGATTCCTGCCAAATCGGTTTCTGTCGCCTCTTTCTGGATGGATGAGACTGAAATCACCAACAGTCAGTACAAACAATTCCTGAAATGGGTCTGCGACTCTATTATCCGTGAGAAACTGGCCGACCCCGCTTACGGTGGAAACGATGAATACAAAATCACCGAAGATGCCAACGGCGACCCCATCAAACCTTATCTCAATTGGAAATTGCCGATACCCGACAGAAGACGGGCCTCCGATGAAGAGTTGAGCGCCCTCGATTACCTGCGTGAGCCCGATCCCATTCTCGGTGGATACCGCACTCGGACAGAACTGATCACATACTGCTACGAATGGTTTGATTATGAGAGTTATGCGCTTCGGGCCAATCAATTGGATGTCAACCGGCGCACCCGCAACACCGACATCGATCCCAACACCCTGCCCCAAGTGACCATCACCAAGGACACCGCATATTTTGACGACAACGGCCGGATAGTCCGTCAGACCATTACCCGTCCTCTCCGTTCCCGTTATGACTTCCTCAACACCTATATTGTAGAGGTCTATCCCGACACCACGGTATGGGTCAATGATTTTGACAATTCCAACAACCTTTCCTACGTCCGCAATTACTTCTCCCACCCCGCCTATTCCGCACATCCCGTAGTTGGCGTTTCGTGGGAACAGGCCAAAGCATTCTGTCATTGGCGCACCCAATATCTCAACGACGCTTTGCGCAGCCGTGGCCAGCAGGTTCTGGAATACCGCTTGCCGACAGAAGCCGAATGGGAATATGCCGCCCGAGCCGGAGACAAAGAGGCCCGCTTTCCTTGGAAAGGCAAGTATGCCGACACCGAAAAAGGTTGTTATTATGCCAACTTCAAGCCTGCCAAAGGCAATTTCACAAAGGACGGCAGCCTGATCACCCAAAAAGTCGCCTCTTTCCCCGCCAATGAGTTCGGACTTTACGATATGGCCGGCAACGTGGCAGAATGGACATCCACCACCTGGAGTGCTTCTTCATACGATGAGATGAGCGACCTCAATCCCCAATACGACTCCAGAAGCCGCGAGGACGATCCTTATATGAGCAAGCGGAAAGTGGTTCGCGGTGGTTCATGGAAAGACGCGGCTCCCTTCATTCAAGTGAATGCGAGAACGTATGAATATCAAAACGAAACACGTTCTTATATAGGTTTCCGTTGCGTCCGCAGCCAGATAGGTGGAGGAATCAACAAAAAATAATTGAATATCAGAGTAATAAAGAATACTATGTCCACAGAATCCAAGTTTAGAAAATTTCTGGAGAGCTATCGGGGTAAAACCCTGTTCAATTACTTCTACGGCTTTGGCGCTTCCATCGCCATTTTGGGAACTCTCTTTAAGATTCTGCACCTTGACGGCGCCAACGTCATGCTGGCAGTCGGTTTGGGGACAGAAGTCCTGATGTTTTTCATATCCGCTTTTGAGCCTCCATTCCGCGCCTATCATTGGGAAGAAGTATTTCCGGTATTAAAAACACGCAATCCCGAGGACCGGCCCAGTTTCGGTTCGGCCATCATCAACGGTCCGATGCCGCAAGGTGCCGAAGAGCAACCGGTCATCATAGAGAACACGGTTCCTGCGGCTGTTCAGACGCCCAAAGTTGCCGTCAGCAGCGCGGCTCCGCAGACAGTTCAGCCGGTGAATGCCGCTGAAATGGCCTCTGTCGCCGCAGCCGCCACACAAGCTGCTGCCGCCGCCCAGGCTGCCATGGCCAATATGCCGGCCGGACAAGCCGCCAACGGCGCTCAAGGCTCTTTCATCGCCGGGCAAGTGGCTCCGGGCAATTTCCCCAGTTTTTCCTCCATTCCCGAAGCATACGGCTTCCCGCCACAAGTACATCTCAGCGAAGAAGAATCCAAAACCCTTGAGAACAGTCTCAAAGGTTATATCGAGCAGATGGATGCGCTCAACCTCAATCTCCGTGGCCTCAACACCATTTATGAGATACAGCTCAAGAGCATCAGTTCTCAGATTGACACCATCGACCGTGTCAACAAGGGATTGGTTCATATCAAGGATATGTATGAAGGTTCCGCTGCCGACAGCGAACGTTTCCAGACCGAAACCGAGCAAATGGCCTCCAACCTGGCCAATCTCAATCAGATTTATGCCAGAATGCTGCAGGCCATGATGCCGCAGATGCCGATGGGAGCCATGTCCAAGGCTTTCCAATCCACCGAGGCCACAGAGACTTCGACCGACGGACAGACGGTTCAAAACCAATGATTCACCTCAATTAGAGTACTATGCCATCCACCAATGCTCCCGAGACCCCGAGACAGAAAATGATCGGTCTGATGTACATTCTGTTGCTCTGCATGCTGGCACTGAATGTCTCATCCGATGTATTGGGAGGTTTCGAACTTGTTGAGGACAGCCTTCTGCGCAGCACGGAGAATGCCAATCAGCAGAATCAGTCACTTTACGAGAATCTTCAGGAGTCCTACGAACAGAATCCCGAAAAAAGCCGGGAATGGTACGAAAAGGCTCAGGATGTCCGCGCTATGTCCGATACTTTGTTTCAGTTCATTGAGGACCTGAAATGGGCCATCGCCAGAAAAGCCGACGGAAAAGATGCCGATATATACCATATCAAGAAACAGGAGGATGTCAATGCCCCGGCTTTTGTAATGCTTCCGCCCACAGGTGACAAAGGGGCGGAACTTGCTCTGGCACTGCAGGATTTCCGTGAGAATATGACCGCCCTCATCACCGACAGCCTCAAGCAGAAAGTGATCATGGACAATTTCTCCACCGAACCTTCCGAGCGGGCCAAAGCGCAAGGTCAGGACTGGGAGACTTCTATGTTTGACAATATGCCTGTGAGCGCCGTGCTGACCATGTTCACCAAACTTCAGAACGATATACGCTATGCCGAGGGTGAAGTCCTTCACACCCTCAAAGGCAACATTGACGTCGGCGACTTCCGTGTCAATCAGATAAGTCGGATCGTAGCCATGTCGTTCTGTGA
>JAZRWU010000006.1:0-12024 GCA_045599885.1 Bacteroidales bacterium
GTCGCCAAGATGGATGAATTGGGATTCGGTAACTGTACCAATACTGGCGCTTGTGAGGCGGAATGCCCCAAGAATGTCTCAATTTCCAACATCGCCCGTCTGAATCGCGAGTATCTTTGCGCTAAATTGAAAGATTAGAGGACTTAGGTCTTTATCAGGCTATGTATCCTCACTTGCAAATATTGTCTCCGTCAATGCTGGCTTTAAGTCAGACCGATACAATGTCTGCAAGTGGGGATACTCTGCTTTTGTCATCGGACACATTATCCTATTCTGCCGATTCCACGGATTTCGCCACGCAGTTGGACACCGTCTGCGAGGTCAACCATTGGGGCCTTCCGGGTATCCCGCGCGAACACGATAATACGGCCGGCTTAAAATCTTTCCTGTTTTTTGTACTGATATTGGGCTTGTTGGCTTATATTGTCGGTAGAAAGCAACAGTTGGGAGATTTTGTCAAGTCTTTTTTCAGTCAGGGACGCCGTTCTCATTTGCGGGAACCGGATGTCCGCATCGTCAATTTCCGGAATGCGCTTTTCTTTTGCGCCATTATTGTCGGTTCTCTGTTTGCCTCCCTTTTTATATGGGGAGGTATGGTGCCGCAGCCACACGATAATACCGTCCGTTCCTTTTTGATTTCACGTCCGGCCGTTTTGCAATCTGTCAGCTGGCGCTGCTTTTTGGAATCGGCTTTGCTCGTCTCCGGCTTTGCCATCGCCAAGTATCTGTTGATGCTTATTTGGGGACGTATCCATTTGAAGGGCGCCTATTGTATGACTCCTTTGCAATCGTTCGTCTCCACTTTCAACCTGATTGCCTGCGGACTTTTTTTCCTGCTGCTGATAAACGGGATTTTTCATTTGGGTGGTTTGGTCCTTGGAATGGCGTTTGCTGTTATTTGGTTGATTATTAAGTTGCTCAGTCTTCCGCGGACCACTTCAGTTTTTTCAGCGGAGAGAGTTTCAGCATTCCATTTATTTTTGTACCTTTGCGGCTTCGAAATATTGCCAGTCTGCATATTGTGTAGAAGTATATTTCTACTGGGATAGAGTTTGTCGGATATTAAATAGCTATCACATTGAAAATCAAGAAGATACTTGTTTCGCAGCCTCGGCCTGCATCAGAGAAGTCACCATATTTCGATCTTGAGAAAAAGTATGGCGTGAAAATAAATTTCCGTCCTTTTATCAAGGTCGAAGGTGTTTCTGCCAAGGATTTCAGAAAACAACGCATAAATATTCTGGATCACACAGCGGTTATTTTTTCTGCCAAGACGGCAATTGACAATTTTTTCCGTCTTTGTGAGGAAACGCGTGTGGAAGTCCCTGAGGATATGAAGTATTTCTGCAAAAGCGAATCTATCGCCTTGTATCTCCAGCGTTATATCCAATATCGCAAACGCAAGATTTTCTATCCGGAGACAGGCAATCTTCCGGATCTTGTCGTTCAAATTCAGAAGCACAATACAGAGCAGTATCTTCTTCCTGTCTCGGATGTCAACAAAGATGATTTGTGTGTTGTCCTGGACGAGAAAAAGATTATGTACACGAAGTCAATCATGTATCGGACTGTAAGTAATGATTTCTCACCGGAGGAATCGTTCGATTACGATATGCTTGTCTTTTTCAGTCCGAACGGAATCGCTTCGCTGTTGAAGAATTTTCCCGATTTCGTGCAGGGCGACATTGCCATCGCCACTCTGGGTCCCAATACCGCCAAAGCAGTGACTGATGCCGGTTTGCGTTTGGATATTCAGGCTCCGACTCCTGAAGCTCCTTCTATTACTGCCGCTATGGACGCTTTCTTGAAGGAATCCAACAAGAAGAAGTGAATCTCCGGATGCGGAATACATTCAGAAAAGAGGAACGTCTTTGTGGCGAATTGCGTGTCTCCGAATTGTTCAAAAACGGAAATAACGTGATGGCCTATCCTTTACGCGCCTGCTGGCGTTGCCTGTCCAAGGATAAGGACGCTGAGGAATGCCGTATTCTGGAGGAAAAAGGCGTCCGTGCGCAAGTGCTGATGAGTGTCCCCAAGAAAAAGCTCCGTCGGGCCAACAAACGCAATCGGGCCAAACGCCTGATGCGCGAATCGTACCGGCTTTGCAAGCACTCTCTCATTGAGAGCCTTGAGACCAGTTCAAACTATCTTCAGATTGCTTTTGTCTGGGTCCCTGACTCCTTGGAAGATTATTCTCTTGTTTCTACAAAAATGCAGAGACTTCTCGATAAAATCCGGCTGTCTTTGGAAGCAGAGAATCCTATTGCCTCTCAAGATTCTGTTGCCCAATCAGTAAATGTCTGATATGAAGCCCCTGTTTCTCAAATTGCGGAAGGTGGCGGTTTTTTTGATGCTTTTGCCGATCAGGTTTTACCGTTCGTTTATTTCTCCCCTTACTCCCCCTTCCTGCCGTTTTATCCCTACCTGTTCACAATATGCCATGGAGGCCTTGCAGAGACATGGCCCCGTCAAAGGCTCGTGGCTTACTTTGCGGCGGCTGCTCCGTTGCAGACCCGGAGGGGGAAGCGGTTATGATCCTGTTCCCTGATGCTGGTAGATATTCATTCACATCTGTATGGCGGACAAGGTGTTTTCAGAGTCCATTCGGCTTCGTTGGAGGAGTGGTGGACTGTCTCGCCCGCTTTGGAAGGACCAATCAGTTTGGGGGTGCATCCGTGGGATGTCGCCTCGTTGCCCGAGCCAGATCAGGTGATGGACTGTCTGGCCGCCAGACTGGAATACTCGGGGGTGGCTTTGATAGGAGAAATCGGTTTGGACAAAATTTGCCGTAGCCCTTGGGAACTTCAGTGCCGCTACTTTTCGGCACAGCTTCAGCTGGCTTCTGACCGTCGTCTTCCGGTGGTGATTCATTGTGTCAAAGCAATGGATAGTGTGCTGGCTTTCAAAAAACGTTTTCCAGACATACCCTATTGGATTATTCACGGTTTCCGCGGAAAGCACATTCAAATGGCTCAATGGCTTTCCAATGGTTTTTGGATATCTTTTGGCCTCCAGTCGGATGCTGAAGCGGTTCGTCTGTGCCCGCTTGACCGGATGTTTCTTGAAACAGATGAGGGAAAATACGGACTGGCTGAATTGTATCAAAAGACAGCCGGTATCAAAGGATGTTCCATCAATGCTTTAGAGGCTCGGATGGAGAGTAATGCCCGTATGATGGGGATTCTGTGAAATTTATTGTATATGCAATTTTATATTCAATTTATTGATGTAACTTTGACCCCGAAAATCGCTTTTCAATTGTGATTGCGAAGCTCCTGTGAATATTGAAAACAAATTGAATCTATATGAAAAAAGAAATCAAGTTCAGTCTTGTATATCGTGATATGTGGCAGTCCTCCGGCAAATATGTGCCTCGCAAGGACCAATTGGCCAAAGTAGCTCCAGTAATTGTTGACATGGGATGTTTTGCCCGTGTGGAGACGAACGGCGGTGCTTCGGAGCAGGTGAATCTGCTTTATGGAGAGAATCCCAATCAGGCTGTAAGGACATTTACCAAGCCTTTCAACGAAGCCGGAATACAGACCCACATGTTGGACCGTGGTCTTAATGCTTTGAGAATGAATCCCGTTCCGGCGGATGTGCGAGAGCTTATGTACAAAGTGAAGAAGGCTCAAGGAACGGATATCACACGTATTTTCTGTGGATTGAACGATCCCCGCAATATTATTCCTTCCATCAAGTGGGCTAAGAAAGCAGGCATGATTGCGCAGGCTACTATGTGCATCACCTATTCAAGCGTCCATACGGCAGAATATTATATCAATCTGGCCGAACAACTGATTGAAGGAGGTGCTCAGGAAATCTGTTTGAAAGATATGGCCGGTATCGGACGTCCTGCCATGCTGGGTACCATAGTGAAGGCGATTAAAGAGAAGCATCCCGATATCATTATCCAATATCACGGACATTCCGGCCCTGGTTTCTCTGTGGCTTCCATGTTGGAGGTCGCCAAAGCCGGTGGAGACATTTTGGATGTGGCAATGGAGCCTCTGTCATGGGGTATGGTCCATCCGGATGTGATAACTATCCGCGCCATGTTGAAAGATGCCGGTTTTATCGTGCCTGACATCAATATGAAGGCTTATATGGAGGCCCGCAGTCTGACTCAGAGTTTTATGGACGATTTCCTTGGTTATTGGATAGATCCGAGAAATTCGAAAATGACGTCACTTCTGGTAGGTTGCGGCTTGCCTGGCGGTATGATGGGCTCCCTGATGGCCGATCTGAAGGGTGTCCATTCGGCTATCAACGCCAACAGGCAGAAGCGCGGTCTGTCGGCGCTTTCGGAAGACGAGTTGCTGGTCGATTTGTTTGATGAGGTTAATCGTATTTGGCCGATGCTTGGAACGCCTTGTCTGGTTACTCCATTCAGCCAATATGTCAAGAATGCCGCTCTTATGAATCTGTTCTCCAAGAGTATGGACGAGAAGCCCTTCACTCGTATGGATCCTGCCATGTGGGGAATGATTCTTGGAAAATCCGGAATATTGCCCGGCAAGCTGGCTCCTGAGATTATCAAGCTGGCAGAAGAAAAGGGTTATGATTTCTACACGGACGATCCTCAAAAATTGTATCCTGATGTTTTGCCCCAGTATATCAAGGAAATGGAAGAACTCGGATGGGACCGCGGCCAGGATGACGAGGAACTGTTTGAGTTCGCCATGCACGACAAGCAATATCGCGAATATAAGTCGGGTGCTGCCAAGGCACAGTTCAATAAAGATTTATTGGAGCGAATGGAGAAAGCTAAGGCGAGCGGAGCGCAGGTTAAAGCCTTTACAGCTGCGGACAAACGTGCTATTCTGCATCCTGACGCCGAACCAGTGCAGGCTCCTTGTTCAGGAACTGTTATTTGGGAATTGGACTTCAACGAGACATCCGCCGCTCCTGTCCACGGCAAGGAATTCAAGAAAGACGAGTGGTTCTGCGCCATTCAGTCATCTCATGGTTTGACCCACATCACCAGTTTTGACAATGCCAGAGTGGTCGGCGTGGAAAAACAGCAAGGTGAGAAAGTGGTCAAGGGCGATGTGATTGCCTGGCTGGAAAAATAGTATTTCAGAATTCAAGCTGGATTCCACCTTTGAGGGTGATGCCGGGCATAGGCATTCCGAGCAGTGTCTCGTAGGTGGAATTCAGAAGATTGTCGCCGTACACAAACAACCCGAAGTGAGAGTTGAATTGGAACGAGGTTTTGAGATTGACCAAAAAATATCCTGTCTTTGTGGGATTGTCCCCTGTGCTCAAATACAGACGGTCAACTCTCATAAGGGAAGGCTGTATGCGCCACTTTTCTGAATGGTAGTCTGCTTTGGCGAAAAACTGGAATTCCGGACATCCGACGATTTTCTTTTTCATCGTCATATAGTTTCCATTGCCGCTCAGTCTCCACTTCCTGTTGATATCGTAGCTGAATGAGTATTCGATTCCTTTGTTGAGGAAACTGCCGGTGTTGCGGTTCTGTCTTCTCCCGTCCAAGGTGCTGACTTCAATCATGTTGTCGCCTTTCATGACATACGAATCCAGTTCAAGTCGTATTTTATTGTCAGCCAAATATTGAATAATGCCGGCATCCAGATCATGGCATTCTTCCGGTAACAGCTCTTCATTGGCGACAGCATACATATATAATTCCTTCAAATTGGGCGTGCGGAAGCCTTTTGAATAGGATATTCGGGCAATGGTTTTGCTGCCGGCTCTCCAATTCAATCCGATTTGGGGAATACATTCATACCCATACAGGCTGCTGTTTTCAATCCTCAAACCACCATGGATGTTCAGACGTCCCAATTCCTGTCTCATGGTGGCGTATGCGGCTACTTCACTTATCCGTATGTGGTCGGCATAAATTTCGGTTACGGGATTCCGATAGGCGTTCCCTCCGTAAAGTTCTCCATCTAATCCCAAAGTAAGAGTGTTGCCTTTGAATAAATTGGCCGACTGATACAGGGTGGCTCCGTTGATAAAGTCTGTAGAATGAAATAAATAAGGTTGTGTCGATTGTCGATAGGCCAGAGACATGGCCTCTTCTGCACTGTAGCCCTGTTCAGAGAATTGATTTTTCGCCTTCTGGAGGGTGGAAAGCGTGAATCCGTCGTTGACGAGATGGTCACCCCAGCTTCGGTAAAGGATAAGACTGCCGTTCGTTTTATCGTGCTTATTGCTGAGTGACCATTGGCCGACTCCGCGGAAAATTTCAGCATAACCCTCCAAAAGCGGATTATCGGCCAATCCGGGATTCTCGCTGTAAAAACGAACCAGATTGGTGCTGATTTGGGAATTCCAATGCTCTGATATCTCATATCCGATTCTCAGCATAGCGTGATTGGAATTGAACGCCGAGTTTTCACGGTGTCCGGAAGTGTTGTCGCTTCCTGCGGTAAGTGTGGCGGAAAATTTTCCTTTGCGGTATCGGTCACAGATTTCAGCGGAAATCATATCGTAACTGCCTCCTCCGATGCGAGCACTCAGATGATTGCCATCTTGCCGCGCATTTTTGCTTATCAAATTGATGGCGGCACTCATGGCTCCGCTGCCGTAGAGAACCGAAGATGCTCCGTGCGAGACCTCAACTCTTTCGATGTCAAGGCTCATATATGAATCTGCCACGGGATGTCCGAAAACGGCAGCATATTGCGGATGCCCGTCAATCAGTATGAGCGTCCGTCCGTTGCTTCCACTCAATCCACGCATGTTGATGCTTCCGGTGGCGGCGTAGGAGGATCCGTAACCTGAATGACCCACCAAGCCACCTTTGGTCACAAACATACCGGGAACTTGTTCCGTAAGAAGATCCGTGATGCTCGAATGTCCGCTGAAACGGATATCGTCCGAGTTGAGAATACTGACCGCTTGGACCATATTGTCATTCACGACGCTCGACCGTGCACCGGTGACGACAATTTCTTGCACGGAGATGGTGTCAATGGGCGGCAGGATGCCCGTTTCAGCCTGTGCGACGACGTCGCAAAGACAGCATAGGAGGGCAAGCACACCATATTTTATATGATATACAAAAGGGTTCATCGAAATGTGAGTAACACGAATTATAGAAAAGGTGCTACAAATGTAATACTTATTATTGAAAGTCCTAATTCAATATATAGAATCTTTTTCCGTCCTCAAAAACAACTCTCAAAGAACTCGAAACAAATTTGAACAGCTTCTAAGAACCTGTTTTGAATTCTTTCAAAACAGGTTCTTATCTTTGCAGAAAAATCACTTATGGCTCTCAAACGTTTTGGAGTTTCGCTTGAAGACGAACTGTTGTCTTCGCTTGACCGATATGTATCGGATAATGGTTTTGCCAACCGTTCTCAGGCAATCCGGTTTTTCATAGAAAAAAATACAGCCGAGCAGAAATGGCTGTGCAATCATATAGTGGCAGGTTCTATTGTGTTGATGTATGACAGAGCCCGAACGGATTTGGTCAGCAAGATTGAAAACATCGAACAGGAATACAGTGATGTGGTTTTGTCTTCTTCGCAGTTCTATTTGAATCAAAACTGTTGTCTACATACGGTTACGATTATGGGAGAGGCATTCCGTCTGACGGAATTGTCGGACCGCTTGGTGACGATTAAAGGCTTGCGTCATGGCAAGCTGGTGATGAGCCGGGCCGACTGATATTGATAAGAACCTGTTTTGATGATACAAGAAGAGCCGCCTGCGGATTCCGCAGGCGGCTCTTCTTGTATGTACGAACCTGTTTTGAATTCTTTCAAAAATATTTTTATGATTTGTTTTTTCCGCTGCTTTGATGGTCTTTTGGTCTGCTTCAGCCCATCCTTTCGCTCACATAGCCCGCTATGCTCGCTCAACGATGGCCCGAATCAACCTCAAAAAACCTATCAAATCATCGGGAAATCATTTCAAAACAGGTTCTAAGACAGATGATTATCTCTTGACGCGGGCGTTGCCGGCATAGATGCTCCAAATCTGGTCTTCGTCGGCGGGTTGTCCGTAGTCGGTAAGGAAAGTAGTGGCAAGTGCGCCGCTGGCCCAACCGAATTGAATCCACTTTTCGGGTTCCCAGCCTTTCAGGATGGCATACAACATACCACCTACATAGCCGTCACCACCGCCGATACGGTCGAGAACGTGGATTTCGCGAGGCATTTCAACGAACCATTCGTCGCCGGCCAACATGATGGCGCCCCAATTGTGGCTGTTGGTGTTGTTTACCTGACGCAGGGTCGTGGCAAAAACAGAAGCATTGGGATAAGCGGCTTTGACGCGTTTGATCATTTCTTTGAAACTGTCAATCTTGGCGGAAATGTCTTTACCACCGGCTTCCGGGCCTTCGATGTCAAGGCAAAGTTGGAAGTCTTCCTCATTACCGATAAGAATATCGGACAGACTTGCGATTTCGCTGAAAATGTCGTGAAGTTCTTTCTCGCGGCCTTTCCAGAAAGAGGCTCTGTAGTTCAAGTCAAAGGAGATGCATGAACCATATTTTTTGGCGGCGCGGGCGATTTCCAGACAGAATTGGCTGGTCTCGGGCGACAAAGCACCGATCAGACCTGAAAGATGGACAATCTGCACACCTTCCTGACCGAAAATACGGTCGAGGTCGAAATCGTTGACGTTCAAGGTACGTCCAACTTCACCGGCGCGGTCGTTCCAAACGCGGGGACCACGTGAGCCATAACCGCTGTCAGCGATATTGATCTGATGACGATAGCCCCAAGGTCCGCCCTGTTCAACGTCCGGGCCTTCGAAATCCATACCGCGGCTGCGGAGATTGGCCTTGATGAAATGAGCGAAAGGACTGCCTTTTACAAAAGTGGTAAGCACTTTTACCGGCATTCCGAGAATGGAAGCGACACTGGCGACGTTGGTTTCAGCACTGGTGGCCTGAAGATGAAAAACATCACTGGTATGAACGGGTTGTCCAGCTTCCGGAGTGATACGCAATCCCATACTTGTCGGAACCAGCATGGCATATTTCGCGTCTTTTCTGAGTTTGAGTTCCATATTGAAAAGAGATTAGAGTAAATAATATTGATTACAAAAATAGAAGAAATGAGCTAATCTTGCAAATGTTTCCAGCCTTGGGCAATGATGTCGAATTCGTTGCCGTCACGTGAAATCAACCGGGCTCCTTCTTCTTTCGGGCAAATATACCCAATAACTTTGATATCACGCCATTCCGCCATTCTTTCATGCAAGGAAAGAGGGACTGTGAAAAGGAGTTCGTAATCCTCGCCTCCGTTGAGAGCGGCGGTGGTAAGGTTGAGATTCATCTCTTCGCAAAGAGAAGCCGTCTGATAATCAATGGGGATTTTGTCCTCATAAATCCGGCAGCCGCAATCGGATTGTTTGCAGATATGAAGGATATCGGAGGAAAGGCCATCCGAGATGTCCATCATCGCTGTGGGCACGATTCCTTTTTCTTTCAAGGCCTCTACGATATCTTTCCTTGCCTCAGGGCGCAACTGCCTTTCCAAAAGATATTCATGCCCCCCGAAATCGGGTGTGAAATCTTTCTCACCTTTGTATATTCTTTTTTCGCGCTCGAGCAATTGCAGCCCCATATAAGCGGCTCCCAAATTGCCGGATACGCAAATCAGGTCATGGCCTTTCGCTCCGCTGCGAAGAATGGCCTTCCCTTTTTCCGCTTTTCCGATGCAGGTCAGACTCAGGTTCAAACCTGTCAGGGAAGAAGAAGTGTCTCCACCTACCAAGTCGACTCCATAATAGTCACAAGCGGCTTTGATGCCCGAATACAATTCATCCAAGTCTTCCAATGAAAAGCGTTTGCTGATGCCTATGGATACCAGCAACTGTTTGGGGCAGCCGTTCATGGCATAAATGTCAGAGAAATTGACAACTGCGGCTTTATATCCAAGGTGTTTCAGTGGAACATAACTGAGATCAAAATGAATGCCTTCAAGTAGAAGGTCGGTGGTGACCAAGGTGTCGTAGCCATCATTGTCGATAATGGCGGCATCGTCTCCGACACCCAGTTTCGATTCCGGATTTTTGATTTCAATGTTTTCTGTCAGATAATCAATCAATCCGAATTCGCCGTATTGGCTGATATCCGTTCTTTTTGGAATGACATCTTCCGTCATAATTCAGAAATAAGTTCATTAAACAAAACAGTCATATATTGTTGGGCGAAGGCACCCGTCTGCTGCACCTCTTCGTGCGATACTTCTTTTGCTATGTCGAAACTGGCGCAGTTGGTGATGACCGAAGCGGCAAAGACTTCCATATCACCGTGACGGGCCACGATGACTTCCGGAACAGTGGACATTCCACTGGCATCCGCGCCGAAATGGTGGAATAATTTATATTCGGCCGGCGTTTCAAAGGTAGGACCGGAGGATCCGATGTAAACGCCTTCCCAAACCGGCAGTTGATGCTTGCAGGCAATGTCTTTGGCGATTTCCCTTAATCTTGGAGAATAGGCGTTCCCCATATCAGGAAATCTTACTCCGAGGCGGGAATCATTTTTACCGCGCAAAGGATGCTCGGGGAAAAAGTTGATGTGGTCGCGGATAATCATGATGTCGCCTTGGTGAAAGGATGGATTCAGACCGCCGGCCGCATTTGACAGCAACAAGGTCTTGATTCCGAATTCTTTCATCACGCGCACAGGAAAAGTGACCTGCTTCATCGAATAACCTTCGTAATAATGGAAGCGTCCTTGCATGGCCATCACCTCGTGCCCGGCAATCCGACCAAAAATCAATTTCCCCTTGTGACCTTCCACTGTGGAAATCGGGAAGTTAGGGATATCCTTATAATCAATTGTTTGTGCTTCCTGAATCTGACTGGCATAATCTCCGAGGCCACTTCCGAGGACAATAGCGACAGAGGGTCTGTATTCTGTCTGTCCCCATAACCATTGGGCGGTTTCCGTAATTTTTTCCATCAGATTGGAATCAGAGAGTTCTGTACTCATATTATTATATTTGAAAAGTAGCTTCTAAGCATAATGGGTGACGAATGACCTTATTGCTTCATCGAAAGAACCGTTGTCCTGAAGAAACCTGATTTCGAGCGGAAGATAATAAATATAAGGCATAAGCTCTTGAAACATGGGCAATGGCAGAATGCGGCAATAATCTTTTTCTGTTGTCAGAATCCATCCGCCGGCTTCTTTGACCGTCTTGAATGTATGGAGAATCTTATGATAGTCTTTGGATGAATAGTTCCGATGGTCACCAAACGCAAGGCATGCCTCGTTAGGGTAAGAGATTCTTACTTCTTCAAAGAACATTTCAGGCCTGGCGATACCGCAGAAAGCAATCATGGGGCTGTCTTTGGAAGGTAGAGGCCGAGCGAAGCGCAAATCCTGAACGGGATGCCCATAACGGATAGTGCTGAAATACAGCTTCTGGTGTGGCAAGAGCTGGATTTTCTGATGTATCAGACGCATTTCTTCCCCGTCCAGATTTTGTGGGCATTTGGTGACAATAATAATGTCTGCCCTCTTTTTCCCTTCGGAAGGCTCCCGCAACCGTCCTGCCGGCAGAAGCGAATCTTCATAAAAAGGATGCGAAAAATCGGTCAGCAGAATGTTCAGCCCGGCCCGTATTCTGCGGTGTTGATAAGCATCGTCCAATAATATGACCTGAGTGTCTGGTTTTTCCTTCAGAATATTCCTGACTCCTTCAACGCGGTTCTCCTGAACGGCCACGGTGATGTCGGGGAATTTTCTGTGAATCTGCATAGGTTCATCCCCGATTTCTTTGGCGCTGCTGTTTATGTCGGCCAGGACAAAGCCTTTTGTTTTCCTTTTATATCCCCTGCTCAGCACCGCAAGATGATGGTTATCCTTCAGCAGCTTGATAATATATTCGGTATGGGGAGTCTTTCCCGTCCCTCCGACGCTGATATTGCCGACACAGACAATGGGAAACGGAAAAGATGTTGAGATGTTTTTCCCTTTGTCGTATCGGAGGTTGCGCCGTTTGACAAACCTGCCGTATATCCAGGATAGAGGATGAAAAGACATATTATTGTGTGATTGAACTAATTCAACTCCAATGA
>JAZRWU010000007.1:0-2583 GCA_045599885.1 Bacteroidales bacterium
TAGGGGGGGCGGCCGCCCCATTGTGCCGTCCGCCCTTTTCTGAAATATGCTTTCCACCTGTTTATCAACCTATTATCCATCTTTTATGAAACGCTTATTATTGTTCTCCCTTTCTGTGTGGTGTTGCCTGTCAGTGGCCTGTGCTTCATGGTACAGCCGTGTCATCGGTACGGATATTCCGGTAAAAGTGACAGATTCATCTCATCCGCTTTTGGACCAGCAGGGCCAATATATGACTGTGGTATATCTTGAGAATCTCGGGTTCCGGAAAATCAGCCGTAATTCCATCGAAAACGAGGTCGCCTGGTTTCTGGAACAAGGTTATCGGGTGGTGGAACTGGATTATCAGCATTCGGAAAAAGCTGTGTCACCTTATATAAATATGGATATCATCGCCATCAACGACGAGCTGAACAGAGGCCGTTTCTGCGGAACGGGTGCTTTCTCGAAGACGCGTTCCTATATCCTGATGGAAGGCTACCGGATCGCCCGCGATGTCCCTTATTATAAAGATGATCCTTCGGTTTATAATTGGCCGGGCGGATATTCCGAAGGCGATTCTCTGTTTATGGATATTGTATATCCTGTGAATTCATCCAAAAAAGTGCCTGTAGTGCTTTCTTTTTCTTACAGCAACAGTTGTGGCAAGCCCGGTGCCCAACATCAGCGTTTGTTTTTGGGATACACGCTGGCAATGTTTGATGATTCTTTTCTGGAAGGCGCTCCTGCCAGAGGCATGGCCTGGGCTATCGCGGATCATCCTAAATATTGCGATTGGGGGCAGGGTCAACCTGCGGGAGGCCCCGGAAAATCGTTCGGATCGTATGAGACGAATCCGGATACATCCCGCAAGGTGAAATCGGCTATCCGGACGTTAAGGGCTTTGGGTAAGGAACTGAATTTGGACGGCCGTATTGGATTGTACGGCTTTTCGCGCGCTTCCACGGCCGCTTCTCTCGCCGTGGGAAACCGTGATGTTCCTGAATTCAAGGATTATGGCCGTTTTCCGGGTGTCAGTGACAGAATTCAGGCAGCGGCTCTTGGCTCAGGCGTGTTTGATTATACCATCATCTATGAAAATCAGGGCGATGGCGACGGCAGTCTGGAGACCCGTTGCCCTTTGACATGGGGAAAACTGGAGGAAAATGTAGCCCGTTGGGATTCCATGGGGGCTGTTTGGACCGTGAAAAGCAAGGCTTCGGCCCCTGTGATTTTCTTTTATAATACCACAGACGAAAAGTATTATATCCATCAGATTGAGCATTTCAAACAGGTATTGGAAAGCAAACACATCGCCGTGGACGAAGTGGTGGATTACAGTCGCGGACATGCGGTCCCGGCCGACACCCTTTCGTTGCGTAGAGTGTACGATTTTATGTCCGGTCATCTCTGTCGAAACCGTCGCCAATCAAAAAAACCTTAAATAACTATAACGATTTAGGTTTTTTTTATGTCAGATTTGATAATTTATTATTTCATTGTATTTTTGTGCGAATGAGGGTAATGCCGGAAAAGTGTTTTCCAGTAAGCGATGACTATTTCCTTTTTTATATAAACTTAGTAGTATGAGAAAATTTTTTACCTCTCTTACAGCTGTTTTGCTGTTGATGGTGGTGTGTGCTCCCGCTTCGTGGGCCATCATCACCGATCCGGATGATTACATCATCTACGACACGGGAACGCTGGGTGATTCTCTGGTCGCCAAACAATTCAATTTTGTGGATCCTACCGGCACCGTGCGTTTCTTCACGACTGAGAATGTCTCTGTGGGATATTTTTCCACCGTTGGACGCAGCATTTCTTCCGAGGAAGACCTGACCGATATGGGTTTCCCCGTTGGAACGGATGCTGGATCGGTGAGGAAATCCTACATGCTTTCGAGCATCATCATCAAGCAGATCGAGGAAGCACCTTATCTGTACAAAGCCCTGGAATGGAAGAAGAACCAGAAAGGACTCACCGATGAGATGAAAACCGCCTACCGTTGGTTCAACAACCCGGCTGCCGAATTGGCCGGCTATGACCGCTTCTCCGACTCTCTGATTATCCGCATCCCGGCCACCTGCGACTCCATCGCCATCATCGGTCTGGGAACCGACAATTCGCGCGGTATTCTGGCTTATCAGTTGGAAAACGGTTTTGAGAACCACCTTTACGCTGGTGACAATACAGGATATTTCGTAGCCCGTCTGGGTTTCCGTCCTGTAGTTCCTGAAGGTCAGGACTCGGTCAATTTCGTGGTCTGCCCGGTTGATAAGGACTGGTATGCGAAATACGACAAAGCAGAGTGGTCTGGCTCTACTGTTGCTGGGGTAACTATTAATGTCGCCGACACCTACACCCAGGAAGACGGCACGGTAATTCCTTACTACATCAAGGGCGAGCGCTGGGGTCAGTTGAAATCGACCAACGTCCTCCGCATCAAGGTCTTCGGCAAGATTGAGAGAGGCGAGGTTCCTCCTTTTGAGGGCTGCATCTCCGGCTGGACGTTCCAGTACCGTCCGAAAGCGAGCGGTACGGTCGATCTGGAGGACAAGCTTGAGGGCATCGACGAGACTCTCTATCCCAAGTACGCCTCCGACC
>JAZRWU010000008.1:0-8020 GCA_045599885.1 Bacteroidales bacterium
AGATGGATATGCTCCTTTCGACCGGTGAGCAGATTTCGATCGCGCTGCTCGCGATGGCGATCGAGAAGCTCGGCTTCCCGGTGGTATCGCTGACCGGCTGGCAGGCGGGCTTTCTGACCAATTCTTCCCACGGACAGGCGCGGATCAAACGGATCGAGGGAGAACGGCTGCAGAAAGAGCTGGATCAGAACCACATCGTGATCGTTGCGGGCTTCCAGGGACTTTCACGGTACGGCGATATTACGACGCTGGGACGCGGCGGCTCCGATACGAGCGCTGTCGCGCTGGCGGCGGAGTTGAAAGCGGGTCTCTGCCAGATCTATACGGACGTCGACGGCGTTTATACGGCCGATCCGCGGATCGTGAAGACGGCAAAAAAGCTTGACGAAATCACTTACGACGAAATCTATCATCGCGGTCTGAAAGTGATGGATCTGACAGCCACGACGATGTGCAAGGAGAACCATCTTCCCATCATCGTTTTCAATATGGACTGCCCCGGCAATCTCAGGAAAGTGCTCACCGAAGGCGGCATCGGAACCTTGGTACATAATTGATTTACAAAACATCAAACGATATAAGAAATGAACGAAGAAGCGGATCTCTACCTCAGCATGGCAGAAGACAGTATGTCTCAGACCATCCATCATTTGGACACAAGTTTGTCGCGTATTCGCGCCGGTAAGGCCAGTGTCAATATCCTTGACGGCATCCGGGTGGATTACTACGGCGCCCCGACTCCGCTCAGCGGCGTATCGACCCTCACCACTCCCGACGCCAAGACCATCGCCATCCAACCTTGGGAGAAAAAAATGCTCAAGGATATCGAAAAAGCCATCATGGCCTCGCCGGTCGGTATTATGCCGGTCAACAACGGCGAACAGATTTTCCTGACCATTCCGCCACTCACCGAGGAACGCCGCCGCCAGTTGGGCAAACAAGTCAAGCAAGAGGCCGAAGAAGCCAAAATCGCCATCCGCAACATCCGCCGCGACGCCATCGAATCAATGAAAAAGCTCGTCAAAGACGGTATGCCCGAAGATATGGGCAAGGATTACGAAGCCAAAGTCCAACAATCGCACGACAAATTCATCAAGCGCATCGATGAGATAGCCGCCGAAAAGGACAAGGAAATCATGACCGTCTGACAAAAGGAACGGATGATTGTCAAAGGATTGGTAATCCGCAACACGGGGAGCGACTTGCGCGTCCGTGGTGATGACGGTGTCTTTTACGACTGCAAAGTCAAAGGCAAGTTGCGCATCCAAGGCTTCCGTTCCACGAGCCCCGTAGCCATCGGCGACCGCGTCAGCATCATCGAAAGACGCGACGGCTGGCTGATTGAAAGCGTTGAAGAACGGCGCAACTACATTGTGCGGAAACCGGCCAATCTTTCCAAACAGCTGCATATCATCGCCGCCAACATCAATCTGGCGCTGATTGTCGTGACAGTCAATCATCCAGAGACCAATCTGGTGTTTCTCGACCGTTTTTTAGCGACCGCCCAAGCCTACAATGTGCCGTCCTGTCTGGTTTTCAACAAAACAGATATTTACGATGAAGCCGAAACCGAATACCTCGAAGCCCTGGTCAGACTGTATTCGGGTATCGGCTATCCTTGTTTCCGCATCTCAGCCCTCCACGGACAGGGAATAGAAGAGCTCCGCCAAGCGACGGAAGGCAAAATCTGCCTGCTTTCGGGCAATTCCGGTGTAGGGAAATCCTCACTGCTCAACGCACTCGACCCTGAGATTCAAGCCAAAGTCGGCAAAATATCGGATGTCCACGACAAAGGCATGCACACCACCTCGTATTCCGAGATGTTTGACATCGGGAACGGCACTTATATCATTGATACACCGGGAATAAAAGGCTTCAATACGGTCGATATGAAACCCGAGGAAGTCGGCCATTATTTCCCTGAGATTTTCCGCATTTCGAAAGACTGCCGCTACGGAGATTGCAGCCATACCCACGAACCCGGTTGCGCCGTCATGCAGGCTCTGGAGGAGCATCGTATCAGCGAATCGCGCTATCACAGCTACCTGAGCATCCTCGATGACTATACCGAAGGGAAATACCGAAGTGCAGAGTAAGAGCCATGACATCACACAATGAAAAACATTCATAAATATCTCATTCCAAGTTATTTCCTACTAGCAGGACTATTTACGGCCTTCCCCCTGAAAGCCGATGACATTCATATTTCTTTTGATGAGTCCGAGCCGAAATGGACGGTGGTGCAAGGTCGGGCCGAGACAGTGGAGACGGAAGCCAGTAAAGGGCATTGTCTCCAATTGGAGCCTCATACCCTCGTCACTTTCCGTCTGCCGCTGCAGCAAGGCAAATCCTATCGCCTGACAGCCTGGCTCAAAACTGCAAGTGGCAATACCACGGTCTGCCTTCAAGGGACCGACCTGCGGGAAGGCAATTTCGCACTCAGTTCCGCCGTATGCGAATGGACCCGCGTCCAACAGGAATTCCACTACCCGACCGGGCTGCTGAAGAATCCTCGTATCGAACTGCTGTTTGACGGCAATTCTCAAGCCTGGGCCGATGAGATTGTCATTGAGGAACTGGGAGATTATATTCCGCCTGTCTTCCCGGGCATTCCTCCCCAAGTCCGACGTGAAATCCGCAGCGATTTCGGTGTAAAGATGCAGAGTGATGAGAAAATCCAGTGGATGCGCGATGCCAAACTCGGAATGTTCATTCATTGGGGGCTTTATTCCGGTGTCGGTCAAGGCGAATGGTATATGTGCGACCAAGGGGTCTCTATGGAGGAATACAGCCGTCTGGCCTATCCCGAAGCCGGAGAACAGTATTTTGATGCCCGGGATTACCGCCCGGAGACATGGGTCGATCTGGCCAAAGCGATGGGTGCCCGATATATGGTGCTGACTACGATGCACCACGACGGATACGCCTTGTTCAAGACGCAGGCCGACTCTTCTTTCAGTTCCCAGCAGAGGCTCGGCCGCGATCTGGTGAAAGAGTATGTCGATGCCTGCCGCCAGGGAGGTCTGCGCGTCGGATTGTATAAAACGCTGATCAACTGGCGTTATCCCGGCTATTACGATGTCAGCGGGACAGACTGCAAAAAGAATAGGTTCGGCTACACCACAGCTGCCTGGCATAAGGAAAACGCCCGGCTGATGAAAGAGAATCTGTATATCCAGACCCGCGAGCTGATGACTCAATACGGAAAAATCGATTTGCTGTTTTGGGACGGCGGCTGGATAGAGCAACGGCCTTCCGACCGTGAAGGAGCCAGATTCTGGGAGCCGTCACAGTATCTTCATCCCGAGAATCCCTGGCCTATCCGTCCTGAAGTTCAGGAAATAGAGGATTCCACCGGCAAAGCGCTCGGACTCATGGGTATGGTACGGCACTTCCAGCCCGACATTCTGGTCAATCCACGCAGCGGTTGGGTCGGTGACTATACCTGCGAGGAAGGCGACAGTGAAGTCAGGGGTGGCATACGGGGAAACCTGACGGAGAAATGCATGGCGCTCCATAAAGTCTGGGGGTACACGCCCGATTGTAAGAATCCTGAAGTTTTGATGAGCGTCGACAAACTCAAACGCATTTTCGCCGACTGCCTGATGCGCAATATGAACCTCAACGTCAACCTCGCCCCCGACCGCCACGGACATATTCCCACCTTGATGGAGCAGCGCCTCCGCGAGTTCGGACAATGGGTCGGATCTGTCGCTCCTGCTGTCTATGGCACCACAGGCGGTCCCTGGCAGCCGGCCGATGAGCAATACGGTTTCTGTTATCGCGACAGCACGGTCTATCTTTTCCTGCACGAAGGTTTTCATCCGCGACGTTTCAGCCTTCCCCCGCTCGACAAGGATATGAAAGTGCTGAAGGCCTACGAATTGAGCCGGCAACAGCCTCTGCGCCTGAGACAGCACGGTCAAACCGTCACACTCAAAGGTCTGCGCAAAGTCCATCCACTGCCCGAGCGTCAAGCGGAGGACAGGGAAGCCATTCACATCATCGCTCTTGAACTCAACCGTTCCGTGAGATAATCGGTCATTCTCCCCCAAAAAATGAAAAAGCTATTATTACTGACGGCTCTGATACCGCTTCTGACAGCCTGCAGTACGAAAGTCGAACCATTCTGGCCACAAAGTTTCGAAGAACTGAAAGGCCACAAAGTGGCTTTGCTGGAAGGTTCCGGACAGCAGGCATACTGTATGTCGGTATGGAAAGATGCGGGCATTGAATTTCAATGTTACCCAAGTAGAACAGACGCCCTGACAGCCGTAGTCCAGAACAAGGCAGATGTGGCCGTCACCAGCGAATCGGAGGCATTCGATGAAATGTTCAGACGAATGAACCTGACGATGAGTCACCGTATTCCGGAGTTGAGATTCGATATCGGTTTTGCCGCCAAAAAAGGAAACAGTTCCTTGGTTCAGGAACTCAGTCAGGTGATTGACAGCCTGAAGGCCGACGGCACGATAGACGACATGCTCGAACGATGGATGGATCCCGACAAAATCGACCTCCGGCAGAATATGGTGCTCCCGCCGATATCGCCACAGCCGGAAAGGACCGACAAGGTGTTGCGGATTGGAATAACAGGTGTCAATCCACCGTATGAGGTGTTGATTGACAATAAATGGACAGGTTACGAAATAGAATTGCTCCAGCGTTTCGCCGCCGCGCGCGGATATGACCTGAAGTTGGATTTCTACCAGCTCAGCAATCTGATTTCCTCTTTGGATGCCGATAAAATAGATCTTATCAGTTCCTCTTTGTTCATCAACGAAGAACGGCAACGCAAAGTCGATTTCGCCGCTCCCCATTTCAATCTGATGGCTGCATTCTGCGTGCTCGACCAGTCCAAAGTCCAAAAGAGTCTGTGGACGCGCATCCGTGAAAGCGCCTATTATTCTCTGGTTGCGGAAAGCCGATGGGAACTGATTGCGCAAGGCTTTGTGGCGACGCTGAAAATATCCGTTCTCGCCCTGTTGCTTGGCTCGATATTGGGCGCCCTGATATGCTGGATGAATATGAGCCGGAGCAAAGCACTCAAAAAGACGGCCAGAATCTACGTGATTGTCAACCGCAATCTTCCTATGCTGGTGCTGCTGCTGATTATGTTTTATGTGGTGCTGGCACATTCGGGGCTGTCGGCCGATACGGTCTCCATCATCACTTTCGCCATCAGCAGTTCGGCCTACTTCTGTGAAGTGTTCCGGACCGGCATTCAGGCGGTGAGTCACGGTCAGTTGGAAGCCGGACGCGCCTTGGGTTTCTCGGCCTTCCAGTCGTTTCTCTACATCATCGCCCCACAAGCCGCCGTCAAAGCGCTGCCGGTCTATAAGAACGAATGCATCAGCCTGTTGAAAGGCACGTCGGTGGTGGGTTACATCTCCGTTCTGGACATGACCAAGGCTTCGGATCTCATACGGAGTTCCAGTTTGGAAGCCTTTTTCCCGCTTCTGGTGGTATCGGCCCTGTATTTTCTGTTAGCATGGCTGATTTCCGTCATTTTGGACAAAATTCTTGAGAAATTGATGTAAGAACCTGACATTATGATTGACATTATCGGACTCGAAAAGACATTTGTAAATGAAGACGGAAGCGTTTGCAAAGTATTGCAAGGCATTGACTGTCATATAGAAAAGGGGCAGGTGGTCAGCATCATCGGGCCTTCAGGGACAGGAAAGAGCACCTTTCTGCGCTGTATCAACCTGCTTGAAAAGCCCGACAAGGGTCAGATTATCATCAACGGCCAGAACATCATGGAACCCGGGGTGGATATAGATGCCCTTCGGATGAAAATCGGCATGGTCTTCCAGCATTTCAATCTTTTCGAGCATAAGACGGTGTTGGAGAATGTCACCCTGGCCGTTGTCAAATTACTGAAAGTGAAACGTGCCGAGGCGAATGAACTGGGTATGGAACTGCTTAGAAAGGTAGGAATGGCCGATAAGGCACACGTCCGTCCTTCCAGCCTTTCCGGAGGGCAGAAACAGCGAGTGGCCATTGCCCGCTGCCTTGCGATGAAACCCGATTTCATCCTCTTCGATGAGCCCACATCGGCTTTGGATCCGACTATGGTCAGCGAGGTGGTCGGCGTCATCCGCCAATTGGCTTCCAGCGGGATGACCATGCTCATCGTCACCCACGAAATGAAGTTCGCCCACGATGTCAGCAACCGCGTGCTGTTTATGTACGGCGGGAAAATCCACGAGGACGGCAGTCCGCAACAGATTTTCGACCACCCCGAGAAACCCGAGACCAAAGCTTTCATACAGCAGCTACGCAGTCTGCATTATGATCTCGACCGCCCGGATGCGGACATTTATTCCATCAACACCGAATTGGGAGTTTTCTGCCTCAAGTACGGATTGGAACGTCAGCGTATCCACATGGAACTGGCCATTGAGGAACTGCTTCAGCATATTGCGACCGGCCATTACCCTTTGAGTATGGACATCAGCTACAGCGAGGTCGATTATTCATTGACCCTGACGCTGCGTTTCCCGGAATGTCACCGCTCCATCCTGTTCGGAGCCGACCCTCTGTCGCTGTCCATCATCAAAGGTGTGTCTCAGAATCTCACGGAAACAGACACCCCCGACGGTTTGGAAATCAGATTCGTTCCGTCACGGCTCTAGGTACTGGACAATAGCGGCCGTTATTATTCTTATTTGCACGGGCACCAGGGCTTCAATTGTTTGAAGAAATCGTTGCCCTTGTCATCGACCAGGATGAAAGCGGGGAAATCCTCCACTTCGATTTTCCAGATGGCTTCCATACCCAATTCGGGATACTCGACACATTCGATGCTTTTGATGTTGTTTTGAGCCAGAATGGCCGCCGGTCCACCGATACTGCCCAGATAGAAACCACCATGCTTCTGACAGGCGTCGGTCACACATTGGGCGCGATTGCCTTTGGCCAACATAATCAGACTGCCACCGTGGTCTTGGAATTCGTCCACATACGGATCCATACGGCCGGCCGTCGTCGGACCCATCGAACCGCAAGCCATTCCCGCCGGTGTCTTGGCCGGTCCGGCATAGTAAATAGGATGATCTTTGAGATACTGAGGCATTTCCTCACCGGCATCCAGACGGGCTTTGATTTTGGCATGGGCGATATCGCGACCCACAATAATGGTTCCGTTCAGGCTCAGACGGGTGCTGACCGGATATTGGGAAAGTTGCCGGCAGACTTCGGCCATCGGACGGTTCAAATCGACTTTGACGGCATCGCCCTCGCCTTGACCGCGCAAAGCTTCGGGAATCAATTCGTAAGGCTTGTCGTCCATCTTTTCAATCCAAATACCGTCCTTGTTGATTTTGCACTTGATATTGCGGTCGGCCGAGCAGCTGACGCCCAAACCAATCGGGCAACTGGCGCCATGACGCGGCAGACGTACCACGCGGACATCGTGCGCCATGTATTTGCCTCCGAACTGGGCGCCCAAACCGATTTTATGCGCTTCTTCGAGCAACTGCTGTTCGAGTTCCACATCCCGGAAAGCCCGGCCGGTGGCATCGCCCGTCGTGGGCAGACTGTCGTAATAATGCGTTGAAGCCAACTTGACGGTCAGCAGGTTTTTCTCGGCAGAAGTACCGCCGATGACGATAGCGATATGATAAGGAGGACAAGCCGCCGTTCCCAAACTCCTCATCTTCTCCACCAGGAAAGGAATCAGTGTGCCGGGATTCTGGATGCGGGCCTTGGTTTCCTGATAAAGATAGGACTTATTGGCCGAGCCGCCGCCTTTGGTCACGCAGAGAAAACGGTATTCCATACCTTCAGCCGCCTCGATATCAATCTGAGCCGGCAGATTGCATTTCGTATTGACTTCCTCATACATAGTCAGCGGAGCGTTCTGGCTGTAGCGGAGGTTTTCTTCCGTATAGGTTTTGAACACGCCGAGCGACAGGGCTTCCTCATCGCAGTAACCCGTCCAAACCTGCTGGCCTTTCTCGCCGTGAATGATGGCTGTTCCCGTATCCTGACAAAGCGGAAGTTTACCTTTGGC
>JAZRWU010000009.1:0-3989 GCA_045599885.1 Bacteroidales bacterium
AGTCACTTCCGTGTCGGTCAATCAATTCGTCAAAACAACAGTCAGCCATTTTCTTTTTGTATTCACACTTTTGGCGGAAGCTTTTTCAAGCCATCGCTGTTTGCAAAGATAGTGTATTTTCTTGCATAAAACCATGAATACACCCTAAAAAAAGATTCTCCGGCAAGCGATGCCGGAGAACCCTTATAAATCAAACCATTGCAACGGATGGCAACTCTTGTGTCCTATCTTTTGATGGTCTTGCGGTACGATTCGAAACGGTCGATGCTTTCTTTGCAGACTTTGATGTTGGCAGTTGCCTTGTCCAAATTGGCCTTGGTCTTGTCATCCACACCGGGGATAGCGAGAACTTTCTCAAAAAGAGGAATCGCCTGTTTGTAAAGATCGACAGCCTTGCTCATGTTGGCGACGTAGGCATTGACATCACTACCGGCCGCACCGGCTTTCTGAGACCAGGTCGAAGCCTGATTGAAAGGCTCCACAGCGTCTTTCAGCTGTTCCGTCTGCAGAAGAAGGAGTGCCGTAGGATAATACTTGCCTTCCGGTCCTGCCTCTATCAGTCTATTGACATACACCAGCATAGTGTCCACCTGCTTGTCGGTACGGGACATCATAGCGATGGCATAGTTGCAGGCATCCTGATTGTAGTCGATAGCCAGGCACTTGGAATACAAATCCTTGGCCACATCGTTCTTTTTGAGTTGTCTGGCCGTATTGGCGAAGTTGTAGAGGAAGCGTCCGTCGGTGGGCGTATCGCTGCGGCCCAGGTTCTGGAACTTCTCAAAATATTCGTATGCCTTTTCGTAATTCTTCTCCTGCAGGAACAGATTGCCGGCATAATAGAAACTCATCTCATACAGGTTTTGCGTATAGATATCATCTGCCACACCTTCCTCGCCCGACTTGATGTACTTCTCGTATTCGGCGATGGCGGTGACATAATCCTTGTTGTTGTATGCTTCATTACCTGCGTTTTTGGCTTTCAAAGCATCCGTAAGGACAGGAGCATCCTGAGCTGCCACGGCTCCTGTCATCAAAGCGGCAGCAAAAAACAAAGCGATTTTTTTCATTATCAGTAGATTTTAAAAAGTTATCAAAAACATAACGCTTTCATAGACGGCTTCAACGCCCAAAGCGCTACAAAGAAAAAAAATATTCTCCATTTTTACAAACTTCCCTGCGTCTACTTGCATTTTGTCCTTTCTATTATTGTCCGTAATTTTGCGGAAAATTGTGACAATTGTTTGAAATCCATCCGCTATGGTCTATCCACAGAATTTCGAAGATAAAACCGGTTTCACCCAGATCAGGCAACGCATCGCCGCCGCCTGTCTGAGCTCCTTGGGGGTGGAAGAGACCGAACGGATGCATTTCAGCTACGACTACGATGAAATCCGGCTTTGGCTGTCATACGGAGAGGAATTCAGCCAGATTCTGCAGCTCGAACCCCAATTTCCCGAAATGCTGTTCTTCGACATGCGCTCCCAACTGGAGCGGATACGGGTCGAAGGCACCTGGCTGGATGAGAAGCAGCTTTTCGATTTGAAACGCAGTCTGGAAAGCCTTCAGAGAATGGTCCGTTTTTTCCTGAGACGGCACGAAGAGGAAGCGGAAGGCAGGATTTCCAAGCGCAATCAAAGCGGAAGTCCCGAAGCGGAAGACATTCAACGTTATCCATCCTTTACGGCAGCGGCTTCCCAAACCGCCATTTTTCCGGACATCGTGGAGGAAATCAACCACATTCTGGATCCTTTCGGGAATATCCAGGATCATGCCTCCACCTCCTTAGCCAACATCCGCAAACAGCTGTCCATTACGACCGCCGGCATTTCGAGACGGTTGCATATCCTGCTCAAGCAGGCTCAAGACGAAGGCTTTGTGGAGAAAGGACTGAGCCCGAGCCTGCGCGACGGCCGTCTGGTCATTCCTGTCACCCCGGCATTCAAGAAAAAAATCAAGGGCATTGTCCACGATGAATCCGCCACGGGCAAAACGGTCTATATCGAACCGGAAGAAATCGTCGAAGCCAACAACCGTGTGCGCGAACTCGAATCGGAGGAAAAGCGCGAGATTGTCCACATTCTTACCGAACTGACCGGCCGTATCCGTCCTAAAGCCGAGGAAATGATTGAATCCCAACATTTTCTCGCTCTCATAGATTTCTCACAGGCCAAAGCCAGATTCGCTCACGAGACACACGCCATCTGTCCTCAAATGACGGACAAAACCGAAATGAAATTCGACAAAGCCGTCCATCCCCTGCTCTTCCTTTCACTCCAAAAGCAAGGTAAACAAGTGGTTCCGCTTGATATCCGTCTGGACAGCAAAAACCGCATCATCCTGATTTCAGGTCCGAATGCCGGGGGAAAATCGGTCTGCCTCAAAACCGCCGGGCTGCTGCAGTATATGCTGCAATGCGGTCTGCCCATTCCTGTCTGCGAAAGTTCCGTTGCCGGCATTTTCCGTCAGATTTTCATTGATATCGGAGACGAACAATCCATCGAGAACGATTTGAGCACCTACAGTTCGCATCTGCTCAACATCAAGTATTTCGTCAGGAACGCCGACCGGAAGACCCTGCTTCTCATCGATGAGTTCGGCAGCGGGACGGAACCGAAAATCGGCGGCGCCATCGCTCAGGCAGCCCTTCAATGCCTGAATCAGAAACGGACATTCGGCATCATCACCACTCATTACGACAATCTGAAACATTTCGCTGAAGATCAGGAAGGAATCGTTAATGGTGCCATGCTCTACGACCGCCATCTGATGCAAGCTCTCTTCCGGCTGGAAATAGGGCATCCGGGCAGCAGTTTCGCCATTGAAATCGCCCGCAAAATAGGTTTGCCTGAAGAAATCATCCAACAAGCCTCTGAACTGGTCGGCAGCGAGTACATCGATATGGACAAGCACTTGCAGGACATCATGCGCGACAAGCGCTATTGGGAGAACAAACGCCAGCAAGTGAAACAGTTGGAAAAAACGCTCGAAAAACTCACTACGCAATATGAGGAACAGTTGGGTCAAGTGCGTGCCGAGCGCAAAGATATTCTCAAAACGGCCAAACAACAGGCCCGGCAATTGCTCGACGACACCAATGCCCAGATAGAAAACACCATACGCGGCATCAAGGAAGCTCAGGCCGAAAAAGAAAAAACCCGCGAGCTTCGGCAGGGACTCGATGAATTCAAGCAACAGGCGCTGGCGGAAGAAGACGAAAAAGCGGAAGCCCGCCTCGAAGCCAGACGTCAGCGCGACAAAGGCAGAAACCGCCCGCCCAAGACACAAGAAGAGAAAATCCTCCAGAAAATACGCCGCCAACAGGGAAAAAACCAACCCTCCGGTCATACGTCCGCCAAGCCCGAGATGGTATGGGCCGTGGGGGATACGGTCCACATTCAAGGTCAGGACAGCATCGGCACTATCGCAGAAATCAAAGGCAGCAAGGCTTTGGTCACATTCGGCAGCATCCAGACCCGGGTGGCGCTCGGACAACTGGAAAAAGGCAAAGCTCCGAAAGAAGACAGGAACGCCCAGAATCATTTCCAACTGTTGGGAGGCCGGACCGCCGACGAAGTGCACCGTATCAACCAGCGCTTCCAACCGGAAATCGACATGAGAGGGATGAGGGCGGATGAGGCCATGACAACGCTGCAATATTATATTGACGATGCCATTGTCGTAGGAGCCGCCAAAGTCAGGATATTGCACGGAACCGGCACCGGGGCTTTGCGTCAGCTGGTACGCGAATATCTCGCCACTCAGCCACAGGTGGTCCATTTCCACGACGAACACGTCCAATTGGGCGGGAGCGGCATCACCGTAGTGGAATTCAAATAAGCCGGAGCCGATATCATGGATCAAACGAAGCATCATCTGAAAAGCGACTGGCTGCCCACCACGCAGAAAGAAGTGGAAGTCAGAGGTTGGGACAGTCTGGACGTCATTCTGTTCTCCGGTGACGCTTACGTCGACCACCCCTCGTTCGG
>JAZRWU010000010.1:0-6932 GCA_045599885.1 Bacteroidales bacterium
ACAATGCCGTCATTCCGACCAACAATCCTTTCACGGTCTGGGTGGACCGTCTGTCGTTCCTCTCGGCCATCAAGCGCGTGTCGCTGTGCTCCGATTTGTCCAATAATCTTGTCAAACTGGAGATAAAGGAGAATGTGATCCGTATTTCGGCCCAGAATCCTGATTTCTCGACTTCTGCCGAGGAGTCTGTCGCCTGCGAATATGCCGATCAGCCTATCACCATCGGTTTCAAGGCGATTTTCCTGATTGACATACTGTCTAATCTCATTACCGAAAACGTGGTCATCAAATTGGCGGATTCGTCGCGCGCCGGTTTGGTGATGCCGTCGGAAGATCCTGAAAATGAGGATCTGATTATGCTTATCATGCCTATGATGATCCAAGCTTGAGGCCTGTAAAAACATCTGCCATGCAACTGAATCTCAAAAATCCGCTGGTCTTTTTCGATTTGGAGACAACGGGAACGAATATTGTGACCGACCGTATCGTGGAGATATCCTATCTGAAAGTATATCCCAGCGGTAAAGAGGAGTCTCAGACCTTCCGTGTCAACCCCGGTATTCCCATTCCGAAATCCGCGACGGAAGTGCATCATATCACCGATGAAATGGTGAAGAATTGTCCTTCGTTCCGCGAAATAGGCCGTCTGATAGCCAACGAAATCAAAGGATGTGACCTGGCCGGCTTCAATTCCAACCGTTTCGACATTCCTCTTCTGGCGGAGGAATTCCTGCGCAACAACATCGAAATCGATTTGAGCGAGCGCAAAATGGTGGACGTGCAAGTCATTTATCACAAGTTGGAGCAGCGCACCTTATCGGCTGCCTATAAATTTTACTGCGGCAAGGATTTGGAAGGCGCTCATGGGGCCGAAGCCGATACGCGGGCTACCTACGAGGTGCTGAAGGCACAGTTGGACCGTTATCCGGCGGATTTGGCGAACGATGTGAAATTCCTGTCGGATTTTTCGGTGCAGACGCGTAATGTGGATTTTGCCGGAAAGATTGTCTATAATGCTGACGGTGTCGAAGTCTTCAATTTCGGGAAATACAAGGACCAGCCTGTGGCGGAGGTCCTGAAACGCGACACGGGTTATTACGGATGGCTGATGAACGGCGAGTTTGCCTTGAACACCAAAAAAGTGGTCACCAACATCCGCTTGCGTTCGATGAATACTCTGTTTTGAGACCGACATTACTTTATATATTTAATGTAATTGTTTGTAAATCAATATGTCAATATGCTTGCAGGAAAGAAGATAGTATTGGGAATCACGGGCAGTATCGCCGCTTATAAAGCCGCCTATCTGGTGCGTGCCCTGGTGAAAAAAGGAGCCGAAGTCCAAGTTGTGATGACTCCGGCGGCCAAGGAATTCATCACTCCGGTCACCTTGTCCCCACTTTCAGGCAAGCCCGTAGTGAGTGAGTTTTTCGCCGCCAACGACGGTCAATGGCACAGCCACGTGGATTTGGGTTTGTGGGCCGATGCCATGCTGGTGGCTCCCGCAACGGCATCTTCCATTGGAAAAATGGCCAACGGAATTGCGGACAATATGCTCATCACCACCTATTTGTCTATGAAGGCCCCGGTTTTCGTCGCTCCGGCGATGGATCTGGATATGTATAAGCATCCTTCTACGCAGCGCAATCTGGAAATGCTGCGTTCCTACGGCAATGTCATCATTGAGCCGGCCGTGGGCGAACTGGCCAGCGGTTTGGAAGGGAAAGGCCGCATGGAAGAACCCGACCGCATCGTGGCTTGTCTGGATGCATATTTTGAGACATCTCAGGCTCTGAAAGGGAAGAAAATCCTTATTACGGCGGGACCTACTTACGAAAAAATCGATCCGGTGCGTTTTATCGGCAACTATTCCTCCGGCAAAATGGCTTATGCGTTGGCGGAAGCGGCTGCGGAATCCGGCGCCGAGGTGGAACTGATTTCGGGTCCGGTCTGGTTGCAGACCGGAAATCCGCGTATCCATCGGACAGATGTGGAATCTGCCGCTCAAATGTACGAGGCTTGTGTCTCCATATTCCCCAAGGCCGATGCTGCGATACTCTGTGCGGCGGTGGCCGATTTTACCCCTGAGCATTGTGCGGATTCCAAAATCAAGCGGGGCGGGGATGCCTTGCAGATCCGTCTCCAGCCGACCAAAGATATCGCCGCCGCCTTGGGAGCGATGAAGACTCCTGCGCAAAGGCTGGTCGGTTTTGCGCTCGAAACCGACCACGAAGCCGAGAACGCTGCTTCAAAGTTGGTCCGTAAAAATTTGGATTTCATTGTTTTGAACTCCTTGAAGGATGAAGGTGCCGGCTTCCGTCACGATACGAACAAAGTCAGTATCATCGATATTGCCTCGCGCAAGGACTATCCGCTGAAAAGCAAATCCGAAGTCGCCCGCGACATCATAGACCGCCTCATAGAGATAATGTAGGCCCGCATCCTTTTATTCCTCTGCCTTGTGAACAAGTTGACCCATCACCGTCCGATTATTGCGATATTGTCGTGGATTCTTCTGTATTCCGCCACTTTGTCGGCGCAGGAACTCAACTGCCGCATCAACGTCAATACCGATCAGATCGGCGGTACGGACAAAGCGGTCTATGAGAGTTTCCGGACAGCCGTCACGGAATTCATGAATTCGCGTCAATGGAGTTCGGCTCCTATCTCGCAGAACGAGAAAATCGATTGCAGTTTCTCATTTATATTCAAGAAAACGGAGGGCAGTCAGCACACGGTGGAGATGCAAATCCAGTCGCGTCGGCCGGTGTACGGTTCTTCCTATACGACCACGGTTCTCAATGTGCGCCAAAGCGTGGAATTCAATTATTCGGAGAATGAGTATCTGGAGTTCAACGCCATCAATCCCGACAACAATCTGACGGCCATATTGGCTTTTTGGAGCTATATCATTCTGGCTATGGACTTTGACTCTTTCTCACTCTATGGCGGTGAGAGCTTCATTCAACAGGCTCAGAATCTGGTCACGCTGGCGCAGGGCATCCTGGGTGACAACTGGAGCGCACATTCCGACAGCCGCAACTGCTGGGCCTGGAGCGACGCTTTGACCGATGAAAACCAAAAAACGCTTCGGACATTCAATTATCATTATCACCGTCAGGGTATGGATGTCCTGGCCGAGCAGGTGGATGCCGGCCGTCAGCATATAACTGAGCTGTTTCCGGCGCTGGATGAGGTCAAAAAGCACGATCCTTCCTCGCCTTTGCTGGCCAATCTGGCCGATGCCAAACTCGACGAATGGATTCAGCTCTATTCCAAGGCTCCCATGTCGGAAAAAGAAAAAGCCTATAATCTGTTGAATGCAGTCTGGCCGGGTCAAAGTAACCGTTTGGGGGCCATTCTCGATAATCAGTGAGCTTATGTTGAGCCGTTTGCATATTGAGAATTATGTTCTGATAGAAAGACTCGATCTGGAGTTCGACGGGGGATTCTCTGTCCTGACAGGTGAGACCGGAGCCGGAAAATCGGTCCTGATGGCGGCCATAGCGCTGATTTTGGGGCAAAGGGCCGATTTGAGCGTGATTAAGGAAGGGCAGAACCGATGTGTGCTGGAAGCTGAGTTTACGGAGGTTTCCCCGCTCAAAACGTATTTCGAAGCCAACGATTTGGAGTACGATGACAGCGTATGTCTTCTGCGGCGCGAATTGTATGCCAGCGGCAAAAGCCGTGCCTTTGTCAATGATTCTGCGGTTTCTCTCCAGATTCTCAAGGACTTGGGCTCTTTGCTGGTGGATGTCCATTCTCAAAATGCCAATCTCAGTTTGGGCGATGAGCGTTTTCAGTTGGATATTCTCGATAGAATCGCCGGAAGCCAAAAGGAGAAAAACGCTTATTCGTCTATATATCAGCATTATCAGGAATCCGGCCGTCAATTGGAGGCATTGCGTGCCCAGTTGCGCCGGGATGCCGAGGAAAGGGACTATCTCCAATTTCAATACACTCAATTGGAGGAAGCTCAGTTGCAGGAAGGGGAGCAGGCCATGCTCGAAGAGGAGTTGGATTTGCTCAGCCATACCGGAGAAATAAAGTCGGCGGTGGAGACTGTCTGTGCGCATCTTTCGGACGATGAATACGGCATCTGTTCCCGTCTTTCGGCCTCTTTGCGTGCTTTGAGCCATCTGAAATTCCCTTCCATTGACGATATCCGCAGCCGTCTGGATGCTTCGCTGGCCGATTTGAAAGACCTGCTCCGCGATTTGGAGCGTACCGATACTTCGATAGAGCTCAATCCCAAGCGGATAGAACAGATTGAAGACCGTCTGGGCCACCTGTTCGATCTCCAGCAGAAGCATCATGTCCACGATGCGGACGGATTGATAGCCATAAGAGACAGCCTTGCCCGACGCTTGCAAGGTATGAACCGCAGTTCCGACGAAGTGGAAAGGCTTGAGGCCGAACGGGAAGCCTGTGGCCGTGAATTGGAAATCGCAGCCCAAAAACTGACAGAGAGGCGTTTGTCGGTTAAGGACGGAATGCAGCGTTATATGGAAACCCAATTGCAGTCTTTGGGAATGCCATACGCACGGTTTTCTGTGGAAAGGCAAGCGAAAACACCCGACCCGGATGGGGCAGACCGCATTGTTTTTATGTTTTCCGCCAACAAAAACCAGTCTTTGCAACCGGCGGCTCAAGTGGCTTCCGGAGGAGAGACGGCCCGCCTGATGCTTTGTCTGAAAGCGCTGACGGCCGATGTCCAAACGGCTTCCACCTGTCTGTTTGATGAAATCGATACCGGAGTCTCAGGAGCGATGGCGCATCGGATGGCTTTGCTGATGAGAGAGATGGCTGAGCATCGTCAAGTGCTGTGTATCACGCATCTGCCTCAAATCGCCGCCTTAGGTGACCATCATTACAAAGTCTATAAATCCGAAGCGGGAGAGCAGGCCATCAGCAGTGCCCGTCAGCTCAATGAGGATGAAAGAGCGGAGGAAATCGCCTCTATGCTTGGAAGCGGAGAGTTCAGTCCTGCCGCATTGGAAAATGCCCGTCAGTTGCTGGCTGAAGGCCGGAAATGCTTGTGAAGTGTATTGGAATAAATGGATAATTAAATAGATAACGTTTTTTTGTATGTATTATAATAGAAAGCAGCCGGGAGGTGGGGATGAGATGATTTTCGGCATCCGCGCCGTGATGGAAGCCATTGCCGCCGGTAAGGAAATCAACAAAATCTGGATACGTAAAAATCTCGAAGGCAATCTCTCGAAGGAACTTTTTGAGCAGTTGCGCGGCACGACGGTGCCTGTTCAGCGGGTTCCGCAGGAGAAACTCAACTATATCACCACCAAGAATCATCAGGGAGTCATCGCTTTTGTCTCGCCGGTGACTTATCATCGGCTGGATATGTTGCTGCCCAATCTGTATGAGCAGGGCAGGGATCCGTTCATCCTGTTGCTCGACCGCCTGACAGACGTCCGCAATTTTGGTGCGATTGCCCGTACCTGCGCCTGTGCCGGGGTGGATGCCATTGTCATTCCCAAGAACGACAGTGTGACGGCCAATGCGGATGCGGTCAAGACTTCGGCCGGTGCGCTGATGTCGCTGCCGGTCTGCCGGGAGAACAGTCTGAACGAAGCTATCCGTCTGTTGAAGAATTCGGGTGTCCGGGTGGTGGCTGCTACGGAAAAAGCCTCTCAGCTCTATACCCAGGCCGATTTCAAAGGTCCGGTTGCCATAGTGATGGGTTCGGAAGACGAAGGCATCGACCCGGAGAATCTGCGTATCTGCGATGAACTGGTTCAGATTCCCATGAGTGGACCGATTGCCTCGCTCAATGTCTCCGTAGCTGCCGGTGTGATGATTTATGAGGCGGTGCGCCAGCGTTCTATATGATATTGGAGATTCTGAAAGATGTCTTTCGTGACACGGTGATGATAACGGCCTTCGTGCTGATTATCATGCTGTTCATCGAAGTGCTCAATATTGCGACGCAGGGAGCCTGGAGCCGACAGTTGCTGAAACGGCCGGCCGTTCAGGTGCTGGTGGCCGCGATTTTGGGCAGTATTCCCGGTTGTTTCGGCGGTTTTGCCACGGTTTCCATATATACCCACGGCATTTTGAGTTTTGGCGCGCTCTTGGCCGGCATGATCACCAATATCGGTGACGAGGCCTTTGTGATGCTGGTGCAGATGCCGCGTGAGACCTGGCTGCTGATGCTCGGCCTTTTTGTGTTGGCCATGCTGGTGGGATTGCTCTGCAACCGTTTCCTCCACAGACCTTCGCCCCATACGCAGGACTTGCAGCATTTCAGCCTGCACGCCCACGAGGATGACGATTTGCGGGATATGGCCCGTCATTGGAAAGAGCATCTGCGGAAAATGACTTTTACCAGAGCTTTGTTGATTTTTGGTATCTTGTTGTTTGTCATTACTTTAGCCTTGGGCGGTTTCGAGCATTCCCCTACGGACGTGAGTTCCCCGTCCCTGAAACTGCCTTTGGACGAATCGTGGTTCAACAGTATTTTCTATGTGTTGGCTGTGTTGGTTTTGCTGACCGTTATCTGTGTCAGTGACCATTTTCTGGAGCATCACCTTTGGGAACATGTCATCCGCAGCCATTTCCTCAAAATCTTCTTATGGACGTTTGCGGCCTTGCTGCTGATACAGGTCATTGATATTTGGGTCGATGCGGTAGTCTGGATAGGCAAGAACCCTATGGTGCTGCTTGGATTGGCTCTGCTGGTCGGTCTGATTCCCGAGTCGGGGCCGCATCTCGTTTTCATCGGCCTTTTCGTCAGCGGGCATATTCCCTTTGCCATTCTGGTAGCCAACTCCATCGTTCAGGACGGTCACAGCGCGCTGCCTCTTTTCGCCGAATCCAAAAAGACTTTCTTCACCATGAAACTGGTCAAAGCGGTCCTGGCCTTTTGTATCGGCTGGCTGATGCTCTAAGAACCTGTTCTGAAATGATTTCCC
>JAZRWU010000011.1:0-2406 GCA_045599885.1 Bacteroidales bacterium
CCAAAAGACCATAAAAGCAGCGGAATAACAGCGTCATAATAATTTTGAAAGAATTCAAAACAGGTTCTTAACGTACCAACTTAAGTAAAAAGGCTTCTCCTATAGGGTAAAACAGGTTGTGTCCCAGATCATTCAAATGAGCTGTATCGCCTGGATTCTGAAAATACTGCTTGCGGAATTCCGGATCTCTCACTTGAATGACACTTTTGGCGGAATAATTATCCAATACGGGGACACGGTGTCTCCTGCATACTTTTCTGATGGCCTTGATGGTCGGCTCGAATCCCTCTTTGTCAAGATACCAGGGGGTGACATAGCCGATTCGGGCTTGGGGCCATTTCTGTTGAATCCTGTCGAGCAGCACATCCAGGCTGTCGGTAAAGCATTGGAGTGAATCGGTGCTGTTCTTGATTTTGACCGCATCGTTGTGTCCTGCGATGATGAGAATAATGTCGGCATCGGGATTCATATCCTTGTACCGTACCATCATAGAGGGTCCGAAGCCTTCCTGAGTGCGGTCGAAAGCGATACAGCCTCCGTTTCGGCCGTAGCTATGATATTCCATCTGATGACGGTCGGCTATTTTGGCATGCCAGGTCTCTTCCTTCGGCCGTCTGTGATTGGCGACGTAACTGTCACCAAGGACATTGATGTTCAACCCTTGGAGAGGATCTTTTTTTTCAGCTTTCATCGTCAGACTGCTGAAGCATGTCATTATCATAGCCATAATAAATCCTGAACAGAGTCTGGAGAAAAATTGCGATACCATAAAACAAGTATGTGTTATCCGATTGTGTTGTGATGATGCGAAAATACGAAAACTTGACGGTACCGGTCAATAGTCAGGCAAAAAAAGAACCGACACAATGCCGGTTCTTTTTATCAATCGCAATAATCGGAAATCAGTCTTGATTCAGCGTGACGCGTTTGAAATCAATCGGAGCCAATTCCTTGTCGGCGCTCTTCAGATAATCCGTAACGCTGATCTTGCTTTCTTTGATGAAGGCCTGCTCAAGCAGAGTAGCTTCCTGATAGAATTTGTTCAGACGGCCTTGAGCGATGCGGTCAAGCATATTTTCGGGCTTGCCTTCTTCACGGGCTTTTTCACGTCCGATTTCCAGCTCTTTGGCAACGACATCGGCGGGAACCGAAGCGCGGTCGATAGAGATGGGGTTCATAGCGGCGATCTGCATGGCAACATCGCGTGCTACCTGATAATCGGCTTCTTTATTGAAAGCAACGATGGTGGCCAATTTGTTGCCCGGATGGATGTAATCCATAACATAAGCACCCTTGACGAAACCATAGTAATCCAATTCCATTTTCTCACCCGTGACACCACTGCGCTCGGTGATACGCTCGGCTACACTCAGACCGTTGAGGTCGAGGGCAAGCAAATCAGCCTGAGAAGCGGGCTCGGCTGCTATGGCCAGATCAAGAATTGACTTGGTCAAAGCAATGAAATCTGCGTTTTTGGCAACGAAGTCGGTCTCGCATTTAAGAGCGAGAACAGCTGCGAAACCATTCTTGGTAGCAGACAGAACGCAACCTTCGGAAGCTTCTCTGTCATTACGTTTGGCGGCAATCGCTTTACCCTTCTTACGGATAATCTCAATTGCTTTCTCCATATCGTTTCCGGCCTCGGCCAAAGCATTTTTGCAATCCATCATACCGGCACCCGTCATTTTGCGGAGGTGCTGGATTTCTGCCATTGTAACTGCCATATTCTCTTTAGTTTGTTTATTGGTTATTCTTCGTCGTCTTTGTCAACGAATTTGCTGGCGACACGGGCCTTCATAGCATCTTCGTCTTCTTTCTGGATGCGTTCTCTGCGAGGTCTGCTGTGACGCTGGTCTTTCTTGGGGGCTTCTTCCATTTCCTCACCGTCTTCGGCGGAAGCGGCTGCGGCGTCAGAGTCGGCTTTCTCGATCTTGCGTTCTTCCAGACCTTCGTTGATAGCTGCGCAAATGGCATCCAATACCACTTCGATAGACTTGGTGGCATCATCGTTGGCGGGAATAATATAATCAATGTTGTTGGGGTCCGAGTTGGTGTCAACCATAGCGAAGACAGGAATTCCCAGACGGTTGGCCTCGTGAACGGCGATCTGCTCTTTCAGAACATCCACGACGAACAGAGCGGAGGGAAGACGGTTCAGATCCTTGATGCTGCCGAGGTTCTTCTCGAGTTTGGCACGCTGACGTGAAATCTGAAGACGCTCTCTCTTGGAAAGGTTGCTGTACGTACCGTCGGCTTCCATTTTGTCGATGGTGGCCATTTTCTTGACGGCTTTACGGATGGTCGGGAAGTTGGTCAACATACCGCCGGGCCAACGCTCGATAACGTAAGGCATATCCACAGAAGCGGCTTTTTCGGCGATGACGTCCTTGGCCTGCTTCTTTGTGG
>JAZRWU010000012.1:0-7867 GCA_045599885.1 Bacteroidales bacterium
CCATTCAGACTCGGACGGACCTGACTTACAAAAGTATCCGCACAAGATGGAAAATCCAAATGATTCTTCTTATTAGAATCTTAAAAATACCAAACACGGAAAAACCAGCGTCCTGCTTTCAGCATATTGTAATCACGGACAGAGGACACTTCGGAAGACACTTCACCCAGCCAGCCGCTCGAGGCATTGACCGCCGACTGTATCTTGACAAAATCTATGTAGGGAAGATGAACGGGTTGCCCGTCAAAACCGACAGCATCAGAGATACGGAAATGATTCTCATTGGACAGAGTGCCGTCAGCCTCCCTCATATCCGTCAGGCTGTAATTGTCCGCATAGCCCCATCCGTAATCGTCGTTGGTCCAATGGAGGCTGCTGCCGTCCGACAGATGATTCCTGGCCCCCAAACGGCTGCCCGACAAAAGATAGGAATCTTCCCGCACCCAAGCGGGATAATACGTACTTTGAGAATGGTAAGCCTCATGATAGGGCACACTGCCCTGCCGGCCCTCGCTGTCGGTCCAAGGAACCGCCCGCCTGTCGGCTGCAGGACGGTAATACCGCACCGCATACATCGGCAAATATCCCTCATTCCCATATTCTGAGCCTTTCAGCTCATACCAGGTATCGTCTGGTAAACCATTGCCGTTCTCATCCTGCATCACCCAGACCACAGCGGGTTCGGAAGAATGCTCAAAGGCATTGCCCCGAACGGCCAGATTGTAGCCGCCGTCATTTTCCACACTATGATCGAAGCCCACCGTCAGACTGCCTCCAAAACCGCCCAGACTCAGCATTCCTCCATTTTGCATCTGCTGTTCCGCATAACGGCAGGCCTCCTCCATCGTCTGACAGGAAAAGCCTTCGTTGATAAACTGTCCCGGAGCAGGAAGATACTCATATACCCGATGGGAAGAGCTTCGGGAATCCGAAAGCTGCGGACGGCGGTATTCCTCCGCGCAGACATGAACATCCGGAGTCCATACCAGACTTTTCCATCCATCGCTCATTTCCAGACAGAGAGAATAATCGCCCGGAGACCCGGCTTCAAAAATCCAAGCCGGATCTGAACCTTCCTGCAGAATCCTGCCCTCCATCGACCAACGGAATGTCAGCTTGTCCAGTGCAGGAATCTCCAAAGGACACAAACGGATACGTCGTCCGACAGAGAGATAATAATCATGCTGGGGCAGATACCACGACAAGGCGAATTCCTCCTCCGGCAAAACTCTGACAGTCAAATGCAATCCGTCCGAACCGTCAGCGTTTTCCACCAGAAACTCCAAATCGGAAGTGCCCACTTTGGAAGTCGGGAAACAAAGACAGGAATCGTTCGAGACAAGCTCGCCGTTTATCCTCCATTGGTAGCGGCAAGGCAGAGCAGACTGTATCTGGGGGCATATCTCATATTCTGAATTCTGAACCAGAGTCAAACCTTCGCGGGCAGCAGGCAAAGAAACGGTCGGACATTCCCGTTCCGCCACATCGACACGGATTTCCGACCGTGCCTCTCCTCCCCCGTTTTCCACCAGAAGAGCAATGTAATACCGTCCTGCCATCGTCGGAACAAATTGCAGTTCAGTTTTTTCTGACAGAATTACTCCATCAAGGCTCCAACTGAACCGCGTATGCCCGTCCACATGGGAATAGGATGGTTCCAAATAAAGCGTGTCCATCGTCTTGATTTTATAAATCAGGCCCTGAGGGAAATCCACTTCAGGCGGCAGCATCTCTTCCTTGCATGCGGTCAGCAGACACATAGCAAGACATACGGCAATGCCAGATCGGATCAGCTTATCAGGGGAGAAAACGGGGAAAAGGCGTGACATCGGAGGAAAATATGTGGATGGATGATTATTCGGAAAGCGGAGCCAGACGTATTGGAGTGAAGGCGAAATGCGCCGGAACATCACCGGTCTTGACCGTCCATTGACGGACACCCTCGGCATTATAGCAATGCAGCCGTCCCGGTGTCACACAATCTTTGGCATCCGTCACATAGAAATCTCCATTGACGGGATTGACGGCCAGGCCGTATGGTTTCTCGATTTCCGCTTCGGTACGGTCGTGAATCATATTGCGGGTATCCACTTCCCTCCTTTCCAGATTGAAAACGGCATAGCCCACTTCATTGCGATGGGTGTAATAACTCCATTCCGTACTGCAGACAAAAAGCGAATCTCCACTGAGCGTCATTGAGCTGCAGGGCAGCAAAGGCAGGCTTTCCACCAGTTCGTCCGTCCCGGTGTCAATCATATAGGTAGCCGAGCCTTCGCCGTAATAATCGCCTCTGGAAGAGACATAGAGCAGGCCTCTGCGACGGTCTATCTGAACACAATGGAGATTGTCGGCCACTTCGATGTCCTTGATTTTGCGGAATGTGTCCAAATCAATGACGCTGACGCGGTTGTCATAATGAGGAACGCCATAGCCGCCTGAATTGGCCACATACAGTTTCCGGCCATAAACCGCCATCTGTTCCGGCTGATAGCCCACGGTACAGGTGTCCACCACTTTCAACGTGGAAGTATCGATTCTGGCCACGTAACCGAGCCGCGCGTTGGAACCGATCTGAATGGGTCCCGCATAGGAGGACACATAGAGATATGGACCATCCGTGGCAAAATTGCGGCAATTGGGAACCGATATCTGGGTCAGATGCCGGGCCGTCCGGGCATCCATCACTTCGACGAAATGGGAACAATTGACGGCGATATACAGCCGGCTTCCGTAAAGACAGATATCGTTGCCCACGTCGCCGAGTTCCTGCACGACGCCGGGGTTGCGTTCCGCATAAATATTGTGTGTATAGACACCGCTCTCAAAATCATAATAATCCAGCGTGCATTTGTTGCTGCCCATATTTCCCTCATTGAGCAGGAAAAAGCCTTTGATACTGTCGGAGGACAGAGACTTTCCCACCTGAACGGCTTCCGAAGGAACGATTTCTTCCTCGGGCCGACAGGAAATCAACAGACACAGCATCAAACCGATGTAGGCGAATTTCTTCATACCGTTATCAGTACAGGCGCAAAGGCAAAAGGCCAGGCGATTGGATAAATATATGCAATCCATGCCCATAAACCTGTGGACAAGAACCGTAATAATGCCGAAGGCTGGTTTTCTGACTTCTTCCATCCGTCGCCCCTTCCCGGTTTCACCCAGTGGATAAAAGACTGCGACATTCAATGATTGACATTGGGAAGATACAGCAGCAGGTACTGTACGGGATTCTCACCCGATTCCAATTTACTCATCGCCGGTGCAGACCGGTTCCGAAACCATCGACGTGGCAAAAATACGATAATTTTTGTGACCTGTGCGAATTTCCTTCAAAAAAAATCAGGAAGACAGCCCCACCAATCCTGCCAGAATCAGCAGCACCAAAAGAACCGGAGCCACATAGCGGATCAGGAAAAACAGGATATTGAGAATCCCGGGCCGGACAGAAAGGCTGCCCCGATTGGTCATCTCCTCCACAAAGGCCTCTTTTTTGAGTTTCCAGCCCATGAAGATGACGATGCAAAGTCCTCCGAGCGGAATCAGGAGATTGGCCGTGAAGAAATCAAAAAGATCGAAGATACACATACCCAAGACACGCACTTCCGACAAAGGCCCGATGGACAAAGAGCATAAAGTGCCCAAAACCAACGCAATGGCAGCTGTTATCAAAACGGCGCTGCTGCGTTTGAGGGAGAATTCTTCCTTCAGGCAGGAGACTATCACCTCAAAAATAGACATGGACGATGTCAAAGCGGCGAGAAACAACACGAGGAAGAAAAGCACCGCCAGGAACTTGCCGCCCGTCATTTTGGCGAAAACGCTCGGCAAAGTGACGAAAACCAGCCCCGGGCCCTGTTCAGGTGAGATTCCAAAGGCAAACACGGAAGGCATGATGGCGCAACCGGCCAGCAGAGCGAACAAGGTATCAAGGACAGCCATACGGCTGCCATTCTTAGCTATGTTGAAATCGGATTTCGTATAGGACGAGAATGTCAGAATGCATCCACAACCCATACTCAATGACATAAATGCCTGTCCGATAGCCGCATTGAGCATTTTGGGTGTCAGTTCCGAGAAATCGGGCTTGAACAGGAAAGTCAATCCGGCACCGGCTCCTTTCAAACTGATGGAATTGACCGCCATCAACAGCACCAAAACGAAAAGCAATGGAGTCATCGCACTCGAAAAGCGCTCAATACCGGAACTGATGCCCAACAGCAGAATCACCACATTGCAGAGAAGATAGAAAACAAGACAAATCAAAGGAATCCAAACGCTCATGGATGCCATTTGGAAAGTCTGTGTCATGACTGTCGTGTCTTCGGTGACGAAATGGAAAGTCAGGGAGCGGATCAGATAATTGACCGTCCATGCGCCCACCACGGAATAGAACGACAGAATCATCACGCAACAGATCACGGTCATCCATCCACTCAGATGCCACCAACTGCCCGGTGCCAGTTTTTTGAATGCGCCCACGGCATTGGAGCGTCCGCGGCGGCCAAGCGCCATTTCCGAAAACAGGACAGGAAGGCACATGACCACCACAATGATAAGATAGACCAAAATAAAGGCCGCACCGCCATTGGTTCCCACCAGATAGGGGAAACGCCACAAATTGCCCAAGCCGACAGCGGATCCCACCATAGCCAGCAAGGCTCCCAACTGACTTTTGAAACTGTCTCTTTTTCCGGTTGACATCCTTTGACAATAGTGATTATCTGTCTGTATCTATCTGGGGAGCCATCACAAGCGGAAACTCAGCCTGCCATTCCTTTTCTTCAGAATCCAACACATTGTTGCGGAACACCAGACGCTTGGAATTCTCACCCCCTATCCAGACCAAAGACGGACTGCCGGGCTTCGGGAAGCAGTCGGAGACACGCACCCGGTTGACATCGCTCAATTGGATGACAGGCTGTTCCTCCGAAGGAGTGAGAGTGCGTATATTGGAAAGGTAAAGATTCTCCGCCTTGGAGGCCGTGAGCACCGGTCCTCTCTTGGTATTGACCGTAAAATCGCGGATACTGATATCGCGGACATCTCTGAGTTGGAAACCGCTTTCGGCTTCCATATAAATATTCTCAAGGCTGATATTCGAAATCGGCATTTCCTCTATACCGACAATGCCGCCCACCGACTTGACTTCGGTACCCGTCAGATTGGAGATATGGATGTTGCGGAAGACCGGCGTGCGTTCGCTGACTTCTTCAGCAGGCACTCTCGAATAAAAGAGCGTCAGGATGATGGCCTCGTCGCGTATGTTCTTCATCACGACATTGTCCACCCGGATTTCCTCCACATAACCGCCGCGTCCACGGGTGGATTTGAGGCGGATACCCCGGTTGGTTCCATCGAACACACAATTGCTTATGGTGACTTTGCGGACCGATCCGGACATTTCGCTGCCGATGACCACGCCACCGTGACCGCGCAGCATCGTACAATTGGTGATGGTGACATTCTCGCAAGGCACTCCATACTCGCGGCCTTGTTTGTCCCTGCCCGACTTGATGGTGATGCAATCGTCCCCCACACTGATATGGCAGTTGGAAATATGGACGTTACGGCAGGATTCCGGATTGATGCCGTCGGTGTTGGGCGAAGGCGGATTATTGATGGTAACACCCGTAATGTTCAGATTGTCACAAAATTCCGGATTGACCGTCCAAAAAGGGGAATTCTGGATATGCAGTCCTTCGATCAGTATGTTGCTGCAACGGTAGAACTGAATGAAAGGCGGACGGAAAAAATGACGTGCCAAGGTGTTCTTCCAATCGGAATTAGGCTCGATGGTCAGGTCTTGATTGGCTTCCATCCAGGCTTTCTGATATTTATCCGGCTCCACATTCTCCTTTTTGGCCACGGCACCTTCGGCGGCCCAACCGGCCTCCCACCAGGCTTTGCCGTTGCCGTCAAGCGTGCCTCCTCCCCTGATGGCGATATTCTCCGCCTCGTATGCATAGATCAGAGGATGAAAACTCTTCATCACCACGCCTTCGTAACGCGTCTCCACATAAGGCATATACAAATCGAAATTGTCCGAAAACGAAAGAACGGCACCCGTCTCAATATAGAGCGTGATGTTGCTTTTCAATGTGATGGGACCTGTCAGATAAGTTCCTGCGGGAAAATACAACGTGCCGCCACCTTCGGAGGAAAGACGGTCGATAGCTTTTTCTATCGCTTTTGTATTCAAAAATTTACCATCGTTGCGTCCACCGGCTTTCAAAATATTGACGGTTTCCGCCGAAACAGAGAGAGACAAAAAAACGGAGAAAAGAATCAGGGACAACTGTCGCAAAAGGCTGTGGTATTTCGAGACTTTCATATATGTTGAATTTGAAATTTTGAAGTCAGAATGATAATGCATCAGGAACGATATCATCAACGGCGGAACTCCGGCCAGGCATAACTTCCCGGTTTGAGCGTGATGTGACATTGTTTTTCGGCTTCGTTGAGCCGCAGTTGGACAACGCCGGGCAGCCATTCTCTCACCGGTGTGAACGACGACCACCCCAGACGTTGGATAATTCCCCAGGCCGTGGCCCCTCCTTCTATCAGAATTTGGGAAGGATATATCTGCTGCAATAAGAAATTCATCGTTTCCGTCATACGGTAACGGAGTTTTTCAGGTGCCTGCGGGAAACTCAACTGTTCGTTGGAAGTGCGTATCAGCAGGCAGCGTTCTTCCTCCCATTTCTGAACGCAGGAATCCACCCAATGGATGTAGTCCGCCTGTGTCGGCTTCTCTTCCTGGCACAAAGCCTCCGGGAACTCCATCACCGGGAAATGCTCTTCTTTCAGACGTTCGGCAAAATCACGGCTGTTGCGGTGAGCGCTGCCACAAATAATCAAACTGTCGTGAAGCGGAAAAATCTGATTTCCGTATTCCGTTGCGGGGCTGGATTTGAGACGGCCAAGACGCATCTGGCTTTCGAGGAAAACCCGACAGAAAGCGGCACTGCCTCCCGGAAGCACATTGCCGTTGCACAAACGGACGCTGTGCAGCAGGTCTTCATCGTTCAAAGCATCGGGAATGGTATAGGGAACCGGCTCTTCCGTCTCCAACGCTCCTCCACGGTTCTCAAGCAGTTTCTGGACAGAGGAACTCATAGCCGGAAAATCCGGATCGCGGCTGAAGGAGGATTCCGAAAGCAAGGTTTCGCCGACGAAATACATTCCGTTCCGTACAGAGCGGTCCGTATCGGTATTGGCCGGTTGAATGACCAGACTCTCGTTCCCCATCACCGTAGCGATTGTCCGCATCTCAGGGAGCACCCAGCCACGCAGCACCGAATCGATTTTTTTGACAATACGGCTGACTCCTGCCGCCTTGAGATTCTCCGCGAGCAGGCGGCTGACTTTGACAGCGCCGTCCCGGGTGGCGGATCGGGTATCCTCGGCCAGCACCAGCACATCGGTCTGCACCGCCTGAATACTTTCCACATCCGGGATATTGACCAGAAGGCTAACGGTGACACCGCAACGGAGACAGATGCCAGCCACTTCGGCGGCTCCGGTAAAATCGTCAGCGATAAAGGCTATCATCGGAATTGAATTATTTGTTTTGAGCCATTTTGAGCGCGTAATCGATGGAGATGAGCATGGCATCCTCACAGGCGATACCCTGACCGGCTATCTCGAAGGCGGTACCGTGATCGACCGAAGTGCGGATGATAGGAAGACCCAACGTGATATTGACACCTTTGACACTGTCCATCTTCTGCTTTTCGTTGTTCCACTTGAAACCGACCAGTTTGAAAGGAATATGTCCCTGATCGTGATACATCGCGACGCAACCGTCGAATTTTCCTTGAACCGCTTTGGCGAAAACCGTATCGGGAGGCACCGGACCTTCCAC
>JAZRWU010000013.1:0-15473 GCA_045599885.1 Bacteroidales bacterium
GCCCACTGTTGTTTTTCATCATTATTTTTGCGGTCTTGCTCTGCACTCAGCTGGTGGATAATTTCTTCTTTCAGCCGCTCATCTATTCGAGCAGCATCAAGGCTCATCCATTGGAAATCTTCATCGTCTTGCTGTTGGCAGGACATTTTGGCGGTATCTTGGGGATGTTTGTGGCCATTCCCTCATACACAGTGCTCAGAGTCGTGGCTGCCAAATTCTTCGGTGATGTCAAACCGGTGCGGCTTTTGACGGGAGGAGATAAGGATACGGAAGTCAGCCAATAACTTCTGATGGAAAAAAAAGAGGAGAACATGGCTGTCCCCCTCCCGTATATGCTGTCTGAAACTGTTTATTTCAGAATCTGGAACTTTCCTATGAATGGCAGTTCTTTCGCTTCACCTTTGACGGCGTTGATGATGCCGAGAATCACAAAGATGACGACGGCAATCTGGAAAATCTTAAACCATGACATGATGCAGGTGATCAGCCAGATGATGAAGGAGGCGATGAACAGGATAAAACCCTGATTCGTGTGGAAGCGGGCGAATTTGCTTTCTTTGGCGGCAAACAGTGGAATGAGGAAAAGGATTCCAAGATAAGCCAAAACAGCCATTACTTTGTTTTTTTCGATGTCTTCCGAATCGAAACCGCTAGCAACCGGTTTGTTGTTTTCTTCCATAGTGATTGTATTTATAAAACTTTGCGAATATAGTGAAAAAAACGATATGGCATATATCGGAACGGTAAATCTATTTTGGTGGAACTTGATACGATGGAACGGCGGTGGGTGAAGGCTTCAAAACTGTCTTTTCCGTGATAGTGCCCCATACCGGAATTGCCTACGCCGCCGAAAGGAAGCTTGGGGTTGGCGATGTGCATGATGGTGTCGTTGAGGCTGCCACCGCCGGAAGAGGTTTTGTGTATCAGCTCCCAACCGATGTTTTCCGGTCCGAAGAAATAGAAAGCCAGCGGTTTTTCCCTTTCATTGACATAGCGTATGACCTGTTCGCTGAAACTCTCATCATTCCCGTCAAGGGTAATGAGCGGGAAAACGGGACCGAAAATCTCCTCATGGAGAATATCGGCATCGGGTGAGAGTCCGTCAAGCAGTGTCGGCTCGATGAAACGCTCTTCGGCGAGGCAGCGTCCGCCATAGACAACGTTGCCCTCCTCGAGATAGGATTGGACACGTTGGAAAGCCTTGTCGCTGACCATACGTACAAAATGTCCGCTCTGCCGGATGTCATCGCCATGTAACTGCCGGATGCTTTCGGCAAAGCACTCTATGAATTTTTCTTTGACATCTTTATGAATCAGAATGTAGTCGGGTGCGATGCAGGTCTGTCCGGCATTGACGGTCTTGCCCCAGGCGATTCTTTTGGCAGCCATCGCTATGTCGGCATCCCGATGGACGATGCAGGGACTTTTTCCGCCCAACTCCAGAATCATAGGCGTGAGATGAGGTGCTGCGGCCGCTGCGACGGTGCGGGCCAACGCCGGACTTCCGGTAAAGAAAATCAGGTCGAAGCGCTGCTGGAACAGACAGGTGTTGACTTCACGGTTGCCTTGTACGACGGCGATATACGATTCCGGAAAAACACTTCGGATCATTTCTTCCAGCACTTTGGAAACCCGTGGCACGTAGGGCGAAGGTTTGAGTACAGCCGTGCAGCCGGCGGAGATGGCTCCAATCAGCGGATTCAACAGCAGGTTGACCGGATAATTCCAAGGGGCGATGATGAGCGCGGTGCCGAGCGGTTCCTTGACCACGTAACTGCGCGATCCGGTCAACGTGACGGGAGTGTGGACTCTCTCTCTTCCCGCCCATGTCCTGAGATGCTTGAGATGAGTTTTGATTTCCGCTTTCACGATGGAGATTTCGGTCAGGAAGGCTTCTTCGTAAGATTTGTGAAGATCTTGCCAAAGTGCGTCACAGAGCGCTTGTTCATATTGGCAGAGCGCCTGCAGCAGATTCCGGAGCATATTCTGCCGGAACGTCAGTTCAAGGCTGGCGCCGCTCTGGAAAAAACTCTTTTGGCTTTTCAGAATGCCTTCGATGGCTTCTGGCGATGTGTTGGCCGGAGTTTCAGCCGGTTTTGATGGAAATGTCTGATTCATAGTGCTGTGGAAAAGACAGAACGGGGCGCAACCCAAAGGCGGCGCCCCGTCGGTGTATGGGGATGAAAATGTCACACTTCTTCGAAATCGACATCGGTGACGTTGCCGTCCTTGCTGTCTTTTCCGCCTTGAGGACCGCTCTGCTGTCCGTTGAATCCGGCATTGCCGAAGTCGGGACCGGGATTGCCCTGAGCGTTGGCCTGATTGTACATATCCTGCGATGCGGCTTGGAATACCTTGTTGAGTTCGTCCATGGCTTTATCCACACCGGCTTCGTCCTGATTCTTGTGGGCCTCTTTCAGTTTGTCCAAGGCGGCTTGAATCTGAGATTTCTTGTCGGCAGGCAGTTTGTCGCCCAGTTCCTCAAGCTGCTTTTCGGTTTGGAAAATCATGCTGTCGGCCTGGTTGAATTTGTCGATGCGGGCTTTTTCCTTGGCATCGGCGTCGGCGTTGGCCTTGGCTTCGTCCTTCATGCGCTGGATTTCAGCATCGGTCAGACCTGAAGAGGCTTCGATGCGGATGCTCTGCTGCTTTCCGGTGGCTTTGTCGAGCGCGGAGACATTGAGGATACCGTTGGCATCGATATCGAAAGTGACTTCGATTTGGGGCACACCACGACGGGCGGCAGGAATTCCGTCCAAATGGAAGCGTCCGATGGTTTTGTTGTCGCGGGCCATGGAACGCTCGCCCTGAAGTACGTGAATCTCCACCGAAGGCTGATTGTCGGAAGCCGTGGTGAAAATTTCGGACTTTTTGGTCGGAATAGTGGTGTTGGACTCGATGAGTTTGGTCATGACACCGCCCATGGTCTCAATACCCAGTGAAAGGGGTGTGACATCAAGCAGGAGGACATCGGTGACTTCACCGGTCAGAACGGCACCTTGGATGGCCGCACCTACGGCTACGACTTCATCGGGATTGACACCCTTGGAAGGAACTTTGCCGAAGAATTTCTCCACCAGCTGCTGGATGGCGGGAATACGGGTCGAACCGCCGACGAGAATAACTTCGTCGATATCGGAGGCTCTGAGTCCGGCATCGCTGAGCGCTTTGCGGCAAGGCTCGATACAAGCCTGGATGTAGCGGTCGGCCAATTGTTCGAATTTGGCGCGGCTCAAAGTCTTGACCAGATGCTTGGGCACACCGTTGACCGGCATGATGTACGGAAGATTGATTTCGGCCGAAGTCGAGGAGGAAAGTTCGATTTTGGCTTTTTCTGCGGCTTCTTTCAAACGCTGAAGAGCCATGGGATCCTGACGGAGGTCAACACCTTCTTCGGACTGGAATTCGGAAGCCAGCCAGTCGATGATGCACTGGTCAAAATCGTCACCGCCCAGATGCGTGTCGCCGTTGGTCGATTTGACTTCGAACACACCGTCACCCAATTCGAGGATGGAAATATCGAAGGTGCCGCCGCCGAGGTCGAAGACGGCGATCTTCATATCTTTATTCTTCTTGTCAAGACCGTAGGCCAGGGCAGCGGCTGTCGGCTCGTTGACGATACGGCGCACTTTCAGACCGGCAATCTCACCGGCTTCCTTGGTGGCCTGACGTTGTGAGTCGTTGAAGTAGGCGGGAACGGTGATGACGGCTTCCGACACTTCCTGTCCAAGGTAATCCTCGGCGGGTTTCTTCATTTTCTGGAGAATCATGGCTGAGATTTCCTGCGGGGTGTACATGCGGCCGTCAATATCGACGCGCGGGGTGTTGTTGTCGCCACGAGCCACTTTGTATGCCATGCGGTTGACATCGTTGATGACATTATCGTAACGTTCGCCCATGAAACGCTTGATGGACGAGATGGTTTTCTGCGGATTGGTGATGGCCTGACGTTTGGCGGGATCGCCCACTTTGCGTTCGCCTCCGTCAATGAAAGCCACGATGGAAGGTGTGGTGCGCTTACCTTCACTGTTGGCGATGACCACTGGATCGTTGCCTTCGAGAACTGCCACACAAGAGTTGGTGGTACCTAAGTCAATTCCGATAATTTTTCCCATAGTTGTATTGTTTTTGATTGTTGAAAAATCTTTTTTTGCCGTCCCGTGGAGGACTGCCTTGATATAAACAAATGTTGTGCCAAAAAGAGAAAAAATCGGACTCCGAAATTCATCGAAGTCCGATAATCCACGGTTTCCTGTGATTTTTGTGCCAATCTGTCAGCAAATCATTTCAAGACTGGGCGTAAAAGTGAGCTGAATCATTTGCGCCAGCAGGGTGGCGGTCTCCTTGCGGCTGTAACCGAAGAAGTTCTCACCGGAGGCATATAGGAAATCTATTTCTCTCGGGTCGAGTTTCTTATCGGCCAGAACCAAAGTGATAAGGTAACAGAACAGATCCTCGCGCATTCCCGGATTGAGCGTCAGAATGGTCTGTACCGCTTCGGCGAACACCGTATCGTATTTTCCGACTTTCAAAATCTGATTGAGAAATTGTTTGGGGAAAATCTGAAGAGGAGCCAGATGTTCGAGTATGGTCTGGATTTCCTCTTTGCTGGCTTTTTTGTCGGCATGGGCCACGAGAATCCCGGCCACGGCGATGTAGGCGGCAATGGCGCTGTCGAGTTCCGAATCTCCCACCTTGAACAAAACGGAAATCAGTTTGTCCATCTCCTTCTCCAGCTCTTTTTCTGAAATGTTCAGGTCGGAAAACAGATTGAGAGATTGGATGCGGATGGGATTGACAGGATGGTCGGCCAGACTGACACCTTTGTCGTTGAGGAAATAATCGAGGTGTTCGAGATTGTTGTCGAGCAGAGCGTCGATGCTGATGTCTATTTTGCTGATGTCCAGTCCGGATGCCATTTTGAAGAAGGCCGAAACGCAGACATTGAGGTTGTTGGTGGCCAAAAATCCGTAACGGTCAGCGGTCAGTTCCGACAATTGTTGCCACAATCTTATCTTATACTGCAGCGTGATGGGAATGTTCGCGCCGCCGGGAAAGACAAAATTGATCAGGCGGAGCAGAGCCGTGTCTTTATTGATGAGGTGTCCCAGTTCGTGGCCGATGACGAATTTCAATTCTTCGTCGGTCATCAGCTCCACGATGGCGGAATTGAGGTTGACGATGTGCGGCTTGCCACCTTCGGCTGCCACGGAAAAGGCGTTGACCGAGGAATCTCCGGTGATATAGAAATCAATGGGCTCGTCAAAATGGAGTTTCTCCTTGACTTCGTGGCAGATCGTGTAATAATGATTGAGCAGTTTCTCATCAATTTTGAAACTGTGTCCTTCCATCTCACTGCGCCAGTAACTGTCATCGTCGTCCGTGACGGCTTGTTTGATGATTTCTTCAATCACGCTGCCCTGCAAGGCCTCGTATATCTGGGAATGGAGCAGTTTCTCCAGCCCTATTCCGACCAGATGCTTATTGTTTTTTTTCATAATCCGTGTTGTATATACTGTCTGCGGCAAAGATAAGAAATATGCTTTATTACCCCTCGTCTCTGACCTCAGAAGTTTTTGCTGTCGCGACGGTTGCAGATGGTTTTGAAATCACAATACTGGCAGAGTCTGTCGTCCGAGGTCGGCTTGTAGCGAATATCGGAATCGAAAAAATCCTTAAAAAAGGCGCTCAGTGCCCAAAGAACGTTGTCGCGTATCGTATGGATGTCTTCGATGGACTGGCTGTCGTATTTGATTCCGGGAACATAATCCTTTTTTGAGACCTGATTCAGATAGTACAGAACCGGTTTGACACGGCGGCAGTGAAGCCCTGCCGCCTCTTTCTCCATAAGCAGTGAATAGAGGAAGGTCTGAGCAATGTAATGTCCGGTCCGGTAGCCGCATTGGAACAGTTTGTCCTGTTTGCAGTCTCCTTTGTCATCACCGCCGGTCTTGTAATCGACCACGCGAAGCACGTCGCCTTTGCGGTCGATGCGGTCGATGCGGCCTCTGATTTGGATGCGGGTGTCGTCCTGAAGTGTCAGCGTCCCGTCCACAGCGAGTTCGAGAGCCAGCAGGTCGAAGGGTGCGTAGGCCCTGTCGAGTTCCAGCAGATTATCCAGCATTTTCATTGCCAGTTTGTGCTGTATCAGTTGCTCGCCGTTGAAGAACGGATGCTCCGGACAGACCGGCGTTTGGAAAACGGTTTTTCTGAACTGTTCATCGACGGCCTCCTTGAGCAGCCGGCGGTCTTTTTTCAGCCGCCCGATGTCTTCTCCGGTGATGGAAACCCGGCATTCCTCCCCGCTCTCAATAAAGTCCAGAATGTCCTGATGTCCGCAGGGGCGATTCTCTTTCTGAAGTTTCAGGCGGGAATATATATATTGTGCGGCATCGTGCACGATGGTGCCGAATTGCGCACCGTCGATGTCTTCGCTGATTTCATCGGTGGCTTTCAGATGAAGGATGTCGTTGAAATAATAGCGGAGCGAACAGTCGGCATAGCGCGATAGGGCGCTGGGAGAGAAGTGGCGCCTGTTCAATTCTTGAATAAGTTCAGGCGTTTTTTCGAATTGTAATGGTATCGTCTTGTTTTGAATGTCCGATTGCCCGATGGTTGACTGCTTGATGTCGAAATCGCTTTCCATTTTCAGCTGGAGCATGAAACGGCTCATTTCACCGGTGTGTCCCGTCTCGGTGCTGCTGTTGTAAACCAAGGTGATGTTGTCGGCCCGTTGGATGAAGCGGAAAAAATAATAGGCGGAGATGGCGTCCTGATGTTCCGGGCCGGTCAGATGGAAGGCCTGCCTCAGACTGTAGGGAATAAAAGAGGTGTCGTTGCTGCGGGAAGGAAGTCTTCCCTCATTGGCCGACAGGAAAAGGACATTTCTGAAATCGAGGTTGCGGGTTTCGAGGATACCCATCAGCTGCACGCCTCTCAACGGTTCGCCCGAAAACGGAATGGCTAGATTCAGCACTTTGAAAAGCAGCCGCCGGTAGGTGGTGGCGTTGAGTTCGAACAATCCTTCGTTCAGCAGGTCGTTGAGGCGGGCGATAACGGTGTAGGCTTGGAAAAGGCTCTCGCGGTAAAGAGGGATGAACGGTTCGGTCTGACTCTTCCTGACGGGCGGCATTCCGCTTCCTGCCTCGTCGCCTCCGTTTTCGGGAAAGAGAATACTTTCCTTGCCGGCCACTTCGCAGATGATGTCCAGCAGTCTCGCGCCGAGTTGTGTCGGACAACTGCAGGGTTGGAAAATCAGTTCCAGGAGCGAATCCCGGCAGAGTTGTCCGCATTCGATGCTGAACTGATTGTGGCAGATCAGTTCTTCGGCCAGTCTGCCGGCTTCGGCGCTGAGCGTGCGGATGTAGTGGTTCTGCAGCAGGGGAAGCACGAATTTGCTCCGATAGCGGTTTTCACGCAGCCCGTCACAATGCAGGAGTACCATCTGACGTATGAGGTTGAAGACGGGCGTCTGAGTCATCGGATAACCCATGGTGACGTTCAATTCGGAAGTGCCGTCGGGAATGCAGTGGAGCAGCGAAGGCAGCAGTGCCTCGTTGCAAAGCACGACGGCGGTCTCTTCCGGCCGGAACCCCTCTGTCCCGGCGGTCTCTTCCAGCCATTTTCCGGCATAATGCACCTGCGCGTTCTCGGTGGAGGAGGCGATGAAATGTATCTTCTTGGGAGTCGTTCTCAAATCTCCGAAACAGCTTCGGTCGAGTTCGTTGGGGAAATCCTTCAGGTTCTCCACCAGAAAGCGTCCGGCTTCGTGAATGATTTCCAAAGAAGAATTCCCGGAATCAGGCAGCAGCCCTTCCAGCATATTCTCCGTATAATACCGGTCGTAATCCCAGTAGAAAAGGGCTTTCCCCGAATCTCTCAATATCCGGAACATCTCGTGCTCGCACCAGTTCAAAGCATTGAATCCGACCAACACGTATTTCTCCACGTCTTCCGTCTGGAGGCCTTTGTCGGCGGCGTTTTCGATGACAGAACGTTTGAGCATGCCGTCATAGGCTTCGCCGTTCTGCTGGAGGCGGTTGCGGAACAAATCGTACAGTTCGTAGAGATGGTTCCACCATTGGACGAAATTTTTCTTGATATCGCTGCGGTTTTCGTTGAAATTGGCGAAAAAGCGTTTGATAATGCGGATCTGCTCTTGGCTGAGATGTTCGAGGTCATCGCTGAGCATCCCCTGTTCGCTGATGTTGCGAAACAACTGACGCGCGTCGGCTCCGTTCTTGTCGATGTTGTCGAAATCGTTTAGCAGGATGCTCCCCCAGCCGTAGAATTCGTCAAAGCTCTCTTCATTTTGGAAGATGGACAGGTAGCATTGATACAGCACGCCGGTCAGACGGATCGGGTCGCTGATGCGCAGCGGGCTGTTGCGGGTGAAAAGTTCGTTGAGGGTGATGAACTGAGGCGTCCAGACGGGATGTCGGGCCTGACGGTAGAGCGCTTCGACAAAAAAGATGCGGGCACGGTTGTTGGGAAAGACCACCGCCAGTCCGTTGAGGCGTTCGCCGTGCTTGTGGAAGAGATCTTCGGCTACGTATTCGAGAAAGGTTTTCATTGTTTTTCGGATGAGGAGGATGAAAGAATGATACATTCATGCCGCTTGACCTGACGTATTTCGTGCTGGTCAACATACCAGAGATAGCCTTCGACATGCGGATGCCCCATGGCGGCGAGCAAATCCATATATCCTCTGACTTGCTCCACGTATTTGGGACGGTGCTGCCCAAATTTGAAATCGATGACTTGGATGCGTCCGTCGCGCTCGACTACTCGGTCGGGCCGTTTCTCGATGATGTGTCCGTCTTCGTCTTCGGAGAGAATCGTGCATTCGTTGTACAGACGGTAATCGCCGCTCCACCATTGGGAGGCGATGGGGTCCTGCAGCGCTTCGCGCACATAGTTCAAAAGGCTTTCCTGCTGTCCGGCGGGCAGAAGACCTTCGGCGCTCAGCGAGAACACGGCTTTGTCCAAGTCCTCGGGACGTCTGATTTCGGAGAACAGTTTGTGAAGCAGTTTTCCCCGCTCGATATAGGAATCCCAGTTTGGAGAGGCTCCGTTGAAGGAGGGAAGCGTTCGGGCATCCTCTTCATCCTCTTCCTCCAGCGAGCGGATAAATTCCCTCGAACGGTTCGACTGTCGGAAACCGACCTTATGACGGTTGTTTAAGAATTTAATTTCAATATTCTTATTATCAGACGATTGTGCTACTTTAACTTTAGACTCTTCCGGCTCATGGACAAAGAGTAAACCTTTTTGGAAACAGAGGCATTCCTGAGGAGTGTATTCATCGCCGTCCCCGTCAAGACCATTGTCGTTTTCGCTCGTTTCACCCTCGACCGCTCTCTCTGGATGCCCGATGGCGGCTGCATGGAAGAGAATGTCACGCATATCGGACAAGCCGGCTGTTTTGAAATGACGTTCATTGTCCCGGCTTAGGGTAATCAGGTTTTTCTCTGCTCTCGTCAGCGCCACATAAAGCAGATTGAGGTTGTCCATCACTTGTTGCTGAACTTCATCCTGATAGGCTTCCTTGAACATCGATAGAGCCTGCTTTTTGGAAAATTCCACGGGAATCAGCGGCAACTGACCGAAAACGGGGTCGTCCGTGCTGCACCAGAGCGTTCCGTGGAGCGTACAGAGAGTCCAGTCACAGAATGGAACGAGGACGGTGTGGTACTGAAGTCCTTTGGATTTGTGGATGGATAGGATGCGGATGCCCTGCGTTTTGCCGCCCAGAGGTATGGTTTTGCGGCAGAGTTTCTCTTCCCAATACTGAAGGAAATCATCGAGGTCGGAACTCTCCCGTTCGCAGAATTCGTTCAGGCAATCCATGAACGAAAACAGGTAACTGTCCTGGCCTTCAAATCTTTTGACGTTCAGGATTCCGTAAATCTCCCATACGGCATCGGTCAGGGGAAGTTGGCGCAGGTCGGGGCAGGCGTCAAGGAAGCGTTCGAAGGCCAGATTGTCCTCCAGCAGCAGTTTGAGCCCGTTGCGGGGGATGCTGCCCTCCTGATGATGGTCGTTTTTTTCGGCGAGAACGCTCAGAGCGGCTGTCAGAACGCGCACCGCAATGGAAGAATCAAGCCGGAATGCTTCGTCGGAAACAATTTCGTAGCAGTAATCCGGATTCTTGTCGTGTTTGGCAAAATAGTCGGCGATTGTGGTGATGTCTTTGTTGCGCCTGACCAATATGGCGATTTGTCCGGCCTCAATACCCTCCTGCTGCAGAAGTTCCACTTGTCTCAGCAGGTGTTCGAGCATGATTCCGGTGCTGTCCGACCGCCCTTCCCTGTTTCTGTCCGAAAGGATGAAAAGGTTCCGTACCATGCCTCTCCCTTCTTTCCCTTGGGGAAAAGATTGGGCCACGTCGCTGTAGGCTTTTTTGATTTCCTGAAATCTTTCCGTTCCGGTCATTTTCTCCACTTCATCGGAAATGAATTCCAATGCGTCCTGAAAGCACTGGTTGTTGAATTGTATGATGTTGGCCTCGCTTCTCCGGTTGGTTTGCAGCGGCTCGATGGCCGGTGACAAATCCCGCAGTTCCTGGTCTATGCCGTTGAGAATACGCCAGTCTCCGTTGCGGAAGCGGTAGATGGATTGCTTCGTGTCGCCCACAATCAGGCTGTCGTGACCGTTGGCCAGACCTTCGCGGAGCATGGGCTTGAAGTTGCTCCATTGCATGAGTGAGGTGTCCTGAAATTCGTCAATCATCATGTGGTGCAGTTCGACTCCGGTCTTTTCAAACACAAAAGGGGCATCGTTTTCACCGATCATCGCTTTGAGCAGGGGAGCGGTGTGGCCGAGCAGGAAGCGGCCGTTGTCCCGGCTGTTGGAATCGATTTCATCGGCTATGTCGCAGAGCAGTCCGGCTTTATAGAGATTTTCCCGAATCAGTTGGGCGGTGATTATCCGTGGCAGAACTTCGGCGCGTTTTTCGAGCAGCCGCGTAAGTAGAGGAATGAGGCGTTCGCGGGCGAGCCGCCGGATGAGCGCGCCATGAATGCTGCTTTTGGTCACCCATTTGTTCTCGTCCGTCAAGGCGTTGTCGACGTAGGAGCCAGGCTCATTTTCGAGAGGAGTGGAGTCTTGGTCATCACAGGCTTTGCGGATTTTGGCAAAATAGCCGGCGGCGCCCTTCTGCTTGTAGAAGAAATCTTCGACCGACAATCCGTTTTCCTTCATAAGCAGGAAGAAGGTATCCACGGGTTCGCGCAGTTCCCCGAATCCCTGCTGCAGGATTCCGTCGAGTTGTCTGCGGTAATCTGTCAAAAAATCCTTGTCCTTCAGCAGCACTCTGAGTTCGCTTTCCTTCTCCTGAAAGCTCTCGTTGAAAATGTTGTTCCCGAACTTTTTCAACCCGTTCCTCACATCCCGTTTTCCCTTGTCTTCGAGAACCTCGAAGGTGTAGGATTCTATCCATTTGAAGAGGTCCGGATGTTCGGAAGCTTTGTCGAACATGAGGTCAACGGCCTTGTCAACGGCGGCTTCTGAGTCGAGGTCGATGTTGAAATGACTGCCCAATCCAAGCTCTCTTGCCAAATTCCGCAGCACGCTCTGGAAAAAAGTGTCGATGGTTTGAAATCTAAATCGCGAATAGTCATGTAAAATTAAAATTATCGCAATCTTCGCTCTTTTGCATACCTCTTTCAATACCTTCTGAGGCGTTATTTTGCCGAAATCAATATTATTGGAAATTTCTGCCAAAATGGCAGGGTCTCCTTTTCCACGGCTGATTTTGTAGAGCTCGTTGACGGCGCGTTCCCGCATCTCGCCGGCAGCTTTGTTGGTGAAAGTGACGGCCAGAATATGGCGGTAATTCATCGGGTCGGTGATGATCAGCCGAAGGAACTCAACCGTGAGTCTCCAGGTCTTTCCGGAGCCGGCCGAAGCCCTATAAATTTTTAATTTTTTATCCGTATTCGCTTCCATCGGTTATTATGCGGATTATTGGAAATCAGTGTCATATTCTTCTAGTGAAAGCCTGCTGGACGAATCGGACTCCGGAAGGCTTTCCACGTCTTCTAAACGGCGTATGATGGCTCTGGTACGCTTGCCTCTCATCTCGTCAATGGCGCTGGAGGCGGAACTTAAATTCTTCTGCGCGCGGTCCAAAAGTGCTTCGAACTTTCCGAACTCGGTCTTGACGGCTCCGAGGATGCTCCAGACTTCGCTGCTCCGCTTCTGGAGAGCCAATGTCCGGAAGCCGACCTGAAGGCTGTTGAGTATCGCGCCGAGCGTCGTGGGCCCCGTGACGGCCACTTTGAATTTCTGCTGCAGTTCGTCCATCAAAGCGCTCCGTCGGATGGCTTCGGCATAGATGTTTTCGAAGGGAAGGAACAGGATGGCGAAATCGGTGGTGTAGGGCGGATCGATGTATTTGTCGCGGATGTCCTTGGCCATTTTCCGCAAGGTGTTTTCAAAGAGTTTCGATTTCTCTTCGACAAGGGCGGGCTCGGCCAGTTCGCAAGCATCGAGGTATTGCTCATAAATGTCCTTGGGAAATTTGGCGTCGATGGGGAGATAGATGAATCCCCGGCTGTCGTCTTTTCCCGGAAGCCGGACGGCGAACTCCACGCGGTCGTTGCCGGTATGGGCGGTACGGACATTCGAGTCGTATTGCTCGGGCGACAGCATCTGTTCGAGCAGCGCCTGAAGTTGTATCTCTCCGAAAGTGCCCCGGACTTTGACATTGCTCAGCACCCGTTTGAGTCCTCCGACATCTGAGGCAAGGTGCTGCATGTCCCCCAAACCTTTCTGGACATTCTCGAGTTGTTCGCTGACCAGCCGGAAGGATTGCCCGATGCGTTCGTTGAGTGTTTTCTGCAATTTCTCATCGACGGTGGCTCTCATTTCCTCCAGTTTCTTTTCGGTGGAATCAATCAGTTCTTTCTGCCTTTCACCGAAAGTCTGCCGGAAGTCTTCAAGCGACTGGCGGTTTTCGATGCGCTGGTCAGCCGCTGTCCTTCTTAGCTCTTCTCTTTGTTCTTTTGATTGATTTTCAAGTTGTTCCTGAAATTTTGACAAGTTATGGTTTAATGTATCAGACAGTTTGTCCATCTGTTCTTCGAGTTGGGAGAGTTGTCGTCCGATCTCATATCTGAGTTCTTTGTGCCGTTCGTTGTTCTCCATCCGGCCGCTTTGCGCGTGATTGGCATTCTCTTCCCGGAGCAGGGCCGTCTGACGGGCGATGTCGTTGCGGATGGATTCGTCCGAGCGCAGCAGTTCTCCGAGTATTTTTTCTCCGGGACGGCGTATCGGTCTCAATGTCAGACACAGCAGAACGGCCAGCAGCACGAGGATGAGGACAAGGACAAGACACAATCCGAGGACTAAAGATTCAATATCCATTGTGGTTTTTTGTGCAATTTATGGAAGATTCCAATGTCAAAGATAGGAAATGTTTTCGTACCTTTGCAAGAATTGTGTCAGGTGCATAAGAATCATTATCATATTAAATTGAAATACAATGGAATCTATTGACTGGTCAAATCTGTCGTTTTCGTATATGCCGACAGACTACAATGTTAGGTGTTATTTCCGCCATGGAAAGTGGGGGGAACTCGAAGTGTCCTCATCGGAATATATTCCCATGCACATGGCGGCTACTTGTCTTCATTACGGACAGGAAGCATTCGAGGGACTGAAGGCATTCCGTGGTAAAGACGGGAAAATCCGTGTTTTCCGTATGGAGGAGAACGCCAAGCGCCTGCAGTCATCCGCCGAAACCATTTTGATGGAGAAATTCCCTGTCGAAAAGTTCAAGGAGGCTGTCATCAAGGCGATTGAGTTGAATGAGCGTTTTGTGCCCCCGTACGAATCGGGTGCTTCACTGTATATCCGTCCTCTGTTGATCGGTACGGGTGCCCGCGTGGGTGTCAATCCTGCCGATGAATATCTTTTCCTGATTTTCGTCACGCCCGTAGGTCCATATTTCAAAGCCGGTTTCAAGCCTACCAATGTGGTTATTCTCAGACAATTTGACCGTGCGGCTCCTCTGGGAACCGGTCATGTGAAAGTCGGTGGAAACTATGCCGCCTCGCTCCGTTCGGGTGCCATTGCCCATGAGCAGGGTTATTCCGCCGTCCTCTTCCTTGATGCCAAGGAAAAGAAGTATCTGGATGAATGCGGCCCTGCCAATTTCTTCTTGATCAAGGGCAACCAGTATGTGACTCCCGCCTCCAACTCCATTCTGCCTTCTGTCACCAACAAGAGCCTGATGCAGATTGCCGAAGATATGGGTATGGAAGTGGTCCGCCGTCGTATTGAGGTGGATGAACTGTCTGATTTTGAGGAGGCTGGCGAATGCGGAACCGCCGCCGTGATTGCTCCTGTCGGTCGCGTGGACGATGCGGATACGGGCAAATCTTATGTGTTCTCCAAGGATGGAAAACCCGGCGAGGTTTGCGAGAAGCTGTACAAGACGCTCCGCGGCATCCAATATGGCGATTTGCCTGACACACACGGTTGGGTTACAGTTCTTTAATCTTCACGTCCTCCGGCAATGGGAAAAAACAAGTTGGGAAAATTCGCGGATCTTCGGGAATGGTCCAATGTCTATGAGTTTGCCCAAGCGGAATATGCCTCTCATGATCATCCTTTGAGAGGACATTGGGCCATGGAGGTTTTCGGCAATTCCCATCCCATTGTGTTGGAATTGGGTTGCGGCAAAGGAGAGTATGCCGTCGGTCTGGCGGAGCGCTATCCTGACCGCAATTTCATCGGCATCGACATCAAAGGGGCGCGGTTGTGGACGGGCGCCGGTCAGGCTTTGCAAAAGCAGCTGACGAATGTGGTTTTCCTCCGCACCCACATTGAGTTCCTGCCTCATTTCTTTGCTCCTTCCGAAGTCTCGGAAATATGGCTGACCTTCCCCGATCCTCAGATGAAGAAGACTCGTAAGCGATTGACTTCCACTCGTTTCATGTCGGATTATGCACAAATACTTGAAGTTGGAGGACTCATTCATCTCAAGACCGACAGCCACTTTTTGGCCACCTATACCGAGGCAATGACAGAAGTCAATCACCTGCTCCTTCATTACCGCACCGACGATCTCTACCGCGATGGTTTTGTCAAGGACGGCGAGGGCCACCTGCTCGAAACCCGGGAAGCGGCCGTCCCCGACATCCAGACTTTCTATGAGAAGCAATGGTTGCAGCGGGGGTTGAGCATCAAGTATCTGCGTTTTTCCATTCCGGAGGCTTTGCGTCAGACGGCGGCCTGGATGGAACCGGAAGTGGATATTGAGCCCGATGATTACCGCAGTTTCGGCCGTAGCGCCCGTTGGATTGAAGGCAATGTGAATTCTCAACCGAAAATTGATATTTGAAACTGAGCAGTATGACACTATATCCGAAATTGATATTGGACGCCTTGAGCAATGTCCGCTATCCAGGCAGTGGCAAGAATCTGGTTGAAGCCGGCATGGTGGAAGATAATATCCGTATTGAGGG
>JAZRWU010000014.1:0-8638 GCA_045599885.1 Bacteroidales bacterium
TAATCATGGTATACGCCGAACCGCCTTTGTTCTGGTTGTTGGTCAAGGTCATCAGCGAGTCGGTGGTGTTCATCCAGCAAATGGCCACGCAGGCTTTGACCTTGTCGCTCAAAGCAGCGGTGGTCCAGGCACGGTAGCAACCCATCGAATGTCCGGCCACAGCTATGCCACCTTCCCTGACTTGCGGCAGTGAGGCCAGAAAATCGGCACAACGCAGGTCGTCCCAGACGATGAAGTTGCCCAAAGACGTTCCCATCTGCTCCAGATTGGCGTTAAGCGCCTGTTGGACATCGTAGTCCGGGCCTTGGAGCCTTCCGCGTTCTCCCCAGAACAAGGCGTCGATGCTGAGAACCACATATCCGTTGCGGGCAAAATAATCCCCGACAAAAACGCTGTCGTAGCAGGCGACCGTCCATGTCAGCGCATCTTCCATCACTTCGTCCGATACGTCGAAGGGACGGATCATTTTCTCTTTGCCGATGCTGAAATGGGCACCGTGATCGTGCATCAGCAGCAACCCGGGATGAGTTCCCTCACCATCGGGAATCAGCAGATAGGCCGGAATCCGGCACCAATCGTTGACATTGAAGCGGATTTTGTGAGCGGTATATCCGTCACGAGGCTCGCTGGCGATGATTTCCATATTCCAAAGGCCGTTGCTGGGGGGAGCCGGGTTGAGGCATTCCATCACTTTATCGCGTCCTTGTTGCCGCCATTGGAGAAAACGCTTTTCGGAAACCACACCTTTTTTGCCGGGGACGATGCCGGAATTCTCCCAGGAAAGAGGATAGGTCAGCGTGGCTTTCAGCTCTTGGTAGAAAGCCGGCATGTTCCCGATGACTTCTTGGGAATGGGCGCCAAAGATGCCTGAAATCAAGAAGATACCTGTCAAATACCGGAATAGGTTGGAAGCTTGTGTCATACTCTTTACCATTGAACGGAAATCCTGCCGGGTTTTTCCACGCAGAGGCAATATTGCCCTTGACCGTATTTCTCCAGTTGGCCGGAAGAGGCTTTGGGGCAGCCTTGACATTCAAAATAGAGTCTGGCCTTGCCATAGGGCAGTGTCAAATCTATCTTGGAAGCATTCATTTTGAGATGGATAAGGCCGTGAGGCGTTGGAACATCACCTTCCATCCAGTCGAGGCCGCCCAAGTCAGGCCGGATTTCCGTTTCCTCGTAGCCGGGTTTCAAAGGCTGGATTCCCAGATAGTATTTTCCTAAAAGATAAATCGGGGAGGCACCCCAGGCATGGCAGAGACTCTTGCCGTAGGGCCTTCCGTACATGGCAAGGTGCTGGACGCCGCTTTCGGAGGGATTGTATTTTTCCCAGAACGACGTGGCTCCTTCCCGCAGCATTCCGCCCCAATAGGCCTTGATTTCGGGTAGCACCTGAGCCTGACGGCCTAAGGAACAGAGCGCCTCCAATTCGTAAAAACGCATATAGGGCGTGGTGATGGCTTCGACATCCTCGTTGAGCATCACGTTCTCGAGAATGTCTTTCTGGCGCTGCGCATCGGCATAACCGAAATTGATGGCGAACATATTGGGAAATTTCGTCACCATCGGATTGATATGACCGTCCTCGATGTTGTGCAAGTAGGCTTTCTTGTCCTCATCCCAGAACACCTGGTCAATTTTGGCGCGCAGTTGAGAAGCGAGTTGTCCGTATCGTTGGGCATCGGAGGCATAGACTTCATCGGTCAGTGTGCCTTGCGGCGGGTTCTGAAGCGGATGACTCTTCAGTTCCTCTGCACACAACTGCATCGTTTCCAGGCTTTTAGCGAATAATATCTGTTCAAAGCACATCACGCCGCGTTTGTGCATCGGGAAATCGACCCAATCCACGAAAATCCAGTCGTCGCTTTGACCTTCGGCCATGCCGGCCACATTCTTTCCACCGTATTCCGCATCTTTGTCTTCCGGAATCGTGCGTTCGAGGCAGTAGGCCATCAGCGTCTGCATTTTGGGATAAAGCTCGCGCATGAATTCCACATCGCCCGAGTATTGGTAATAGTCATAAACGGACTTGAACCAGTAGAAGGTGTAGTCCATAATCGTGTTGATATGAGCCGTCACGGGGTCCTTTCCGCGCAACTGACGGACGGTGCGGCGGACACAGTCGAGGTCGAAGCGGAGGTAGTAATTCATCAGGTACGACTGAATCGCATCGCCCGACCAGACCCAACGGTCGCGTTTGATACCGTCCATGAAGAACTCGCGGGTGGTGAGGTCCATCGTGTAGGCGCCGACTTCCCAAATCCGGTTGATTTCCTCGTCCGAGCAGCGGAAGGAACCGCTTGTCGCTTGATTCTGAGGAAGATACTCGTATTGCATCGAGACGTCTTTGAGCGAGATGCCTTGACTCCATTCGAGATAAATGAATCGGAAGGCTTTGCTTTCACTCATTACATAACGCCCCGTTTTCGTCAGTTTGCGGCGAAGGTTGTGCCCGGAATCGCAGATTTGACCATCGGCCAGAGTCAGGCGGTCGAGTGTCTCACAATACTGTCTGTCGAGAGCTTCTTCGGGGCTTTCGCCATAATAGAGATGGATGTCTCCTTGACCGGAAAGGCCTTCCAACACCACATAGCCCATTGTCTCGCGGCCGAAATCGAACAGTTTCCCGTAAGCGAGTGCATCCTTGCCGGCTTTGGGGGCGATGGCTTCCGTATGCTGGGCCCGTATGCTTTTGCGAGCCAGGCGGAAAGAGGACGGACCTTTGCGGATATCGTTGAAATTCCAACAGGCTGCCGGCACGTAAATGCCCGAACCGTGACTCACACCGTTCTCATCAATCCAGATTTTGTCTTCGTAGGTGGCTAACCAAGATGAATCGCTGACCAGCGACGGGCTCTCAATAAAAAGTGACGGAGGAGTCAACTGATTGTGAACCTTGATGTTGAGTTTGTGGTCGCCGGCGGGAATCTGAAACACATCCAGCTGGCCGAACTGTAATTTTCCATCCAGCATCAGGTTGAAGTTCCCTTCGGCGGCAATCCGGATACATTCGGCCTTTTTCAGGTGAAAGGCTTTGGAAAATTCGACGGTGACCCAATGGCTGTCTTGTTTCCAAAACGGCGGGAAAATGGCTCCGCGTTCGGTGCGGCGGTTGTTGAAGGCATTGCCCAACCAGATTTCAAAATCGCCCGGATACCAGATCCATGTGGCGCTGAGGTTCTTATCGTTCATAATGCTAAAAAAACCTGTTTTGAAACGAATAACCGATATCCATATCCGTCATTCTTTCAAAACAGGTTCTCAATATTCTGTTCTCAAACTTTCAATCAATAATTGTCACCGTAACGTTCTTGGGTAATCTGTTCCAGCGATTTGCCACGGGTCTTCGGGCAGCCGATGACACCCACAATCAGCGAAATCAGCAGGAGGGCAATCATGCAATATGCGGCAACCGTGAAGCCTTCGCCGTTCTCACCGTAAATCTGGGTGAATACCAGACCCCAGACAGCTGACAATCCACGGACGATGAAGAACATCAGACCTTGAGCGCCGGCGCGGAACTTGGCGGGGAAGAGTTCGGAACCCCAGAGAGCGTAGAAAATCTGCACGGATACACCACCTTCGAGACCCCACAGAATGGCGAAAGCCCAAAGTCCGACAGGACCGCTGACGCCGATGAAGACGATGATGAACCAGGCGCTGAGAGCCAGAAGCAAACCGACGATATAAAGCACTTTATGGCTGACTCGGTCAATCAGTTTGGCAGTAACGAAAGTCGTGGCGACGATGATGGCCCATTGGATGAAGTTCATCATATTGGCCTGCTCGTTGGTGACGCCGCCGGCGGTTTCGTAAATGTGCGGCTGGAAGAAACCCATTACAGAGGCTACGAGGTTCCAGGTCAGATAGATACCGGCCAGGAAGGCAACGCTGCGGATGGCGACTTTGTTCTTGAACAGAACGCCGAAAGATTGGATGATGCCGTTGTCCTCGCCTTTAGCCTTGGCGGTTTCCTTGCTGGCTTTCCATTCGGAACTCTCATCAAGACCACGTTGCAGATTCCAAGCGATGAATGCGACAACGAAAAGTGAGAAGAATACCAGACGGGAACTGAACACATTGACAGCGCTCTCGGCCAGACCGGCACCGCCAATGGCTTGAGCCAGACTTTCCACTGCGCCGAAGAAGGTTCCACCGGGGGCGAAAAGCATACCCAGCAAAAGGATGATCATCGGTCCGATGCCCCAGGACATCTGCGAGATACAGATGTTGCGGCCGCGGTTTTCGATTTCAGAACTCTCTGATATATAAGTCCACGAAGCAGGTACGCCCACACCGACGGAAATGCCCGTCAGCAGGAAGCCGAGCAGCAGCATCGGGAAATTGACCGAGCACATGACAAGCAGCACGCCGGCCATATAAAGCAGCAGATTGTAGGTGTAGATGAACTTGCGGCCGAATTTGTCGGCAAGCACGCCACCGATGATGGCACCGATGGCGGCACCCAGACAGTTGGCGCTGATGAAGTTGAGCCAACCGAGGTGCAACTCGCTCAGACCGAGATAGTTCTGCCAGAGTGTGAGACCGCTGGCACCGGCCACGATGGCGCCGGCATCCAGATAATTCGTCAGAGAGACGGCAATCGTACTCTTCAGACTTCCTTTTTTCTTTTCCATATAGTTTTTGTTAGATAAATGAGTTTCTAATGAATATCACGGCTAGAACAGCCACCAGACCATCCAACTGCAAATATAATCATCCGTTTTGAAATACAACGGCAAAACAGCCCATTCAGGCGTAAAAACTTGTGGGAGGTCAGATTGTCAATAATTGAGAATGCCTTCCCAGAGATCGCGGATGCGCTGTTCGGGATCCCATTTCCCGCCGAAGGTCCATTGGGCGGTCAGCGAGTACGATTGCCCGGCGTTGGCCTCCTGCAGGTTGTTGTTCAGCCAGCCGGAATGGCCTCCGTCGCGGAAGCAGCTGGAATAATATATCCGCTCACCCCACGGGCAAGGATCCAGCACATGGTCGGAATAAGCGTACTGGATGTTGCGGTTGAGGACATTCTGCGAAAGACGGCAGGAAATGAGGAAAAACTGGGCATCGTGATGATAGCGTCCGAGCAGGGTGGGGACGGAGGCGTCGAAATCGGAATCGTGAATGACGAATTTCTGCGAGATGTCGCCGCGTCCGTCGTGCCAGAGCATGGCGCGTCCACCGCCGTAGAAATGACAGCGGGTGGCAAAACACCAGCCGCGCGGGCAGATGAAATCGACTCCCTGGCAACGGATGTCGAGGTCGGCGTGATAATACATGCCCTGATCGCCTTTGGCCCACAAAGCCAGCGCGTCGTTGCCGTCGGAGAGGATGGTGCAGTTAATCAGGATGGTGCGGGTGGCCTCGCCCTTGACAGTGAAGCGGTGCGGCACTTGCCAGGTCTCTTCTACGGGCACACCTTCGATGGAATGGTTGTTGCGCAGCGTGAAGCCACTGATGATGCAGTCGTCGCCGTTTCTGCCCAAGGTGATGACCGTACCGCCGGCGGGAATGCGTCCGTTGGCATCGGCATCTTCGTTGCTCAGTTCGATGACGGTTTGCTCACGGTTTTCGCCGACAAGCACGATGTTGGGCCGGTCGATGTGTACCTGCTGATGATACAATCCGCTGAGAACCAAAATCTTGAAAGGTTCTTTCCCATCAACGGGAGCGGCATTGACGGCCTCCTGGATGCTTTGTCCGGGCTTGACTATGCGGTCGAAAGCCTTAAGGTTGAATTCGGGCTGACGGTAGATTTCGTAGCCGGGCCGTGTGTTGGCGCCCGGGCTCTTGAGGTCGAGTTTCAATTTGTGTTTGCGGTCGTAGCGGTCGGCCCATTCCTCGTACAGAGGATAGAGTTCGGCGGGACGGCTGTTGTACCAACTGTAGCCGTTGCGCCGTTCGCGGCCGAGTTGCTCCAAATGACGGCGGGGCAGTCCGTCGCGGTCGCAGACATAAGGCTCGATGTATTTCAAGTCGTAAAAGCGTGCCCATAGGGGACCGCTTTCGCTGCTTTCGACCAGGCGGGCGGCGCGTTCTCCGTTGAGGGGGCTGCGGTCATAGCGCAAACCGCTGAGTTTGTAGGTGTCGTACCATTTCATCGCTCCGTGGATGGCTTTTTTGACACGGGCATCGGGGTCGGGCAGTTCCATCAGCAGACGGACGATGCCGGCGCTTTCGGCCGAGCAGAACGACGGAAGTTCATAGGCACGGGCCTTGGCCGGCTCGAAGGTCTCGCGGTCGTATTGCTGGCACCAGACGGTCGGTTGGCCTTTGACAAGAATCTGAGTCCGGAGAATGCATTCGATGCCTTTGTCGAACGAGGCACGCAGACGCGCACGCAGGGCTTCATCGGTCAGGTCGCCGTCGTAAGGCTCCTTTTGCTCGAACACATCGCGGAACATCCTCAGCGTGTTGACCATAGCGTCGTCGTTGAAGGTGATGTTGTATTGGTAGCCTCTCGTCACGGGCCAGAACTGGGGCCAGCCGCCGCTTTCGTATTGACCGCTGAGCAGATATTCCAAACCTTTGCGGAAGGCCTCGGCGTAGCGGGCTTCGCGGGTGCTGCGGTAGAGATGGGCCAGATAGACCATTTGCGAGGTGGTGGCTCCGTTGTCGATGGTGGAGTCGTCTTCTCTTTGTTTGTCTCTCAATACGGTACGCAGTTGCTGCTGGCTGAGGGCGCTCACCATGTCGGTGTTTTTGGGCCATCCGCCGGTGATGCGCTGATAGGTCAGCACCAAATCGCCGACGCGCCTGCCTTCCTCGCTGTTGAGCAGTTCGGGACGCGTCTCACGTAGCCCGCGGAAGGCATTGGGGTTATACATCGCGGCGTTGTTCTGCGCCATCATCCCGCCGCCCAAACCGAGCAGTACGAGCGCGGAAAACCATTTTTTCTTGAAATTCAACATTCTGAAACTCATCTTGGCCATTGAAAATAAAAACGAAGCGCTCCAATATGGAACGCTTCGCAAAATTAGTGGAAACTTTCAGTTCATCAACAACTTTCGGCCATGGCTTTCAAAAAAAATCCAGAACAAATCATCAGGAAAAACGATTTGAAACAGGGGCTTGATGGTTGATGGAACAGCTCTTTCGGGCGAGCTCCTTAGTGAATCTCAATCGTGCGGCTGGTCGGGGCTTGGCAGGTCTCTGCTTTTTTGGGCAGGACGATGTGCAGGATGCCATTGCTCATTTCGGCCGAAACGTCTTCGATGTCAATGTCGTCGGGCAGACTGAAGCGCTGACGGTAGTTGCAGTAACTGAACTCTTTACGCAGGAAGTGGGGCTTGTCTCCCGTCTCGTCCTTATGTTCGAGCATGATGATCAGTTCGTTGTCGTTCTCAATTTCGACCTTGAGGTCGCTTTTGCTCATGCCGGGCGCGGCGACTTCGATGTCGAATCGCTTGTCGTTCTCACAGATGTTTACCATGGGTCTTGCAAACGTTTTCGGCATCATAGGTGAAAAGAAAGCGTCGTCAAACATTCCGTTGAATACGGAGGGCAACCAGGGGTTGCAGGTGTTTCTTCTTGATGGATACATACTTGAATCTCCTATTTTTAAAGGTTGAACAATGTCTGTTTTCCGCATTTCGCGATACGCCTATATAGCAGACAAAGTCCTTGCCAAAACCCGAATCCGGACAAATTGTGACAAAATTGCCGAAAATCCTCCGTTGTTTACTGACAAAATGGCAGAATTGGTTCAAAATACAGGCTCGGAATCAAGTATGTGAATGATAAAGGCTTTATTTGTGTCGTCCGTCTGGAGAAAAGATCATGGCTGAAACAGGCCAGAGGCTTCACGACCGGCTATGCGGCCGAACACCACGATGTCTGCGACTCCGTTACCGCCGAGTCGGTTGCCTCCATGGACGCCTCCCGTGACTTCTCCGCAGGCCTGAAACTCATTGTATCGCTCAAGACTCATGTTCAGTTCCTTTTCATCCAGGCCGAGCTGCGATGCCATCCCGGAAAGGCTGTCCGATCGGACAAGCAGGCCCAGTTTTTCATAATTGTCGATGGCGGAAAGCGACTCGCGCACGGTCTGGTCAAAGAACAGAAATGCTGTCCCATGCGGCTGTGCGAAACTGGACTCAGATTGTGCCAGTACACGTGCGGCATCAATTCTCTGGTCCCTCACATCGACAGCCACCTTGATGATGCCTCCGTGACCTTCTCCCAATCCTTCAAAAGTGCCATCCGTCATCCAGGCCTGAGGAGGATTGTCATGGGTGCAGGAAAGCGCAATGACGGATAGGATGAAAGCGATAAGAATGTGATGGATTGACGACAATTTGTTGTGCCTTTCTGTTCTGTTTGATTCGTGCATTGTTATACAATTCATTTCTGAAAGTGGTTCACCTCCCAATAGCCGCCTTTGTCGAGGCCTATCCTGAAAATATACTCCCAACTTATTGACTTTACATGTCATAATCAACCGATAAACCGTCCGGCTCAAATTTTTCTCACCGATTACGTGCCGTGCTTGAGTGATAAGAACCGGTTTTGCTATCTTTGTCGGACGGGAACGCACTCGCGATGGATATGAAAATGGAGTGTGTCTTGGATATTTGAATTGACATTTTTTGTGCCAATAGTTCGTTAGTTTTATAAAAATCATCCTGCGGCTCTGACG
>JAZRWU010000015.1:0-1055 GCA_045599885.1 Bacteroidales bacterium
TTGGCATAGACCGCCACAATAATCCTATCGTAGCGCGAGAGCTGCGATTTCAGATTGGGAGAATTGCCCGCCACGTGGAAAACATCCAGATTTTCCTGATAAAGTTTCAATTGACGGACAAAAGGATCGCTTTCCTCCGCAAAGGCGGTTGTCCGGTTGGGATAGCCGACCGACTGCAGCACTTCCGATTCCGTCCGCGACAGGGGCGAGGGCTCTCCCAACAGCAATACGGCCGTGCGCTGCCGGTCCAATTGCCTCAAGGGTAACATTTCCGACTCATTCCGCAACAGCGTCACCGCTTCCTGATACAGCCGGCGGTTCAAAGCCAGGGCCTCAGGAGTCAGCAAATCTTCCTTCCAATGGGATGATGAGATGGGACGGAAAACGTTCTGGCCAAGATAATATTTATAAATCAACACCTTACGGCATTTTTCATTGATCAGTTCCTCTTGAATCATCCCCTCTTTGACAGCGCGGCAGACGGCTTTGCGGTCGGATGGGAAACTGGCCGGGCCGAGCAGCACGTCGTTGCCGGCCAAAAGTGAGCGGACGCAGTTCATTCCACTCTGGCTGTAGGTGGCTCCTTTCATCTGCAGGGCATCCGTAAAGACCAGGCCTTCAAAACCGAGCGTGTCGCGCAGGAAGCCGTTCACGATGGCGGCGGATTGAGAGGCCGGGCCGTTGAACCGCGGATCGAGAGCCGGCACACGCAAATGACCGACCATGGCTCCCGACACCCCATGTTCAATCATATAGCGGAAAGGATACAGTTCCACCGTATCCATCCCCGAGCGGGAATTGTGCACCCGGGCCAGCTGTTCATGAGAATCTTCCGCCGTATTGCCGTGTCCGGGAAAATGTTTCATCACCGAAAGCACGTCGCCTTGTTCCAATCCTTTGGACAAAGCCATCGCACTGGCAGCCACCCGCTCGGGATTGCTTCCGAACGAACGGGTGTTGATAATAGGATTACGGGGATTGTTGTTGACATCCGCCACCGGGGCGAAACTGACGCATATTCCCATACGACGGCATTCACGGGCCATTTCCTTACC
>JAZRWU010000016.1:0-2618 GCA_045599885.1 Bacteroidales bacterium
CCACGGAGTTGATTCATGGTGCCGGGGAAGATCCGGTCTATTACACGATGGACGGCCGCCGCGAACGCCTGCCCAGATGGCATGTCATCCGTTATACCGATGTGGAATGGAATGAGCAAAGCCATGAGTATGTGGATAAGCCGATGATATTGACCAAAGAAGGCGGTATGACCGATTTCAGCATCGAGGCCCCTTTGTGCGATATTGATTTGGAGATTTCCGGAGATCAGTTCCTGGAGCATTTCGGTCTGGGCGCCCACAGCCTGTCCGCTCATTACGAAGCCGTTCGGGTCTGCACCCATGCGGAAGCCCTGATGGAGAAACAGGAAAAAGCCGACAACGAATTGGAGTCGGGTGGTGACGGTCTGACCGGATCGGCGCCTCTGAATGTCCGTTTCTTCAGTCACGCCAATCCCGCCGCCGATTATTGCCAATGGTACATTTACACGACGCCTGGCTCCACGGCCGATTATCTCTACCGCAACGACAAGGATATGGATTATACTTTCTATTCCGCCGGACAATATACGGTCAAGCTGGTGGTGAGCAGTGCGCAATGCAGCGATTCGGCTTCGTTCACGGTCACGGTGACGGAATCGTCGCTGGACTGTCCCAATTTCTTCTCGCCCCGTTCCACGCCGGGCGACAACGATGAATTCCGTGTCGCGTACAAATCGCTGGTGAAGTTCCACGGCCGTATCATGAACCGCTGGGGCAACCTGCTTTTCGAATGGACCGATCCCTCGCAAGGTTGGGACGGCACTTTCCGCGGCCAGCCGGTCAGTCCGGGCGTCTATTTCTATATCATACAGGCGACCGGCAGCGATGGGGTGGAATATCTGAAACGGGGCGATATCAACCTGCTTGAATAGAAGCTCCGGTTATTTTTGGTAATAATGAACAGCAACGATACGATTTCGGTTTACGGAGCCCGTGAACACAATCTCAAGAATATTGACGTACATATTCCGCGCTACAGCCTGACGGTCATTACCGGATTGAGCGGCAGCGGCAAGTCGTCCCTGGCTTTCGATACGGTTTTCGCCGAAGGCCAGCGCCGTTATATCGAGACTTTTTCCTCATACGCCCGCAATTTCCTGGGCAGTTTGGAGCGTCCCGATGTGGATGAGATCAGTGGTTTGAGTCCGGTCATTTCCATTGAACAGAAAACCACCAACAAGAACCCCCGTTCCACGGTGGGCACCCAGACGGAGATATACGACTATATCCGTCTGCTCTATGCCCGAGCCGCCGATGCCTATTCCTATCTGAGCGGCAAGAAAATGGTCAAGTACACCGAGGAACAGATGCTTGATCTGATTCTCGACGAGTACGACGGCAAGGCGGTCTATCTGCTGGCTCCGGTGGTCCGTGGCCGCAAGGGACATTACAAGGAACTGTTCGAGAATCTGCGAAAGAAAGCCTATCTCAATGTCCGTGTCGATGGCGAATTGCGTGAGATTGAGCCGCAGATGCGTCTGGACCGCTACAAGACCCACGATGTGGAAGTGGTGGTCGACAAACTGAAGGTCAACGCCAAGGACAGCGAGCGGCTGAGAAAAAGCATCCGCCTCGCGCTCAAAACGGGCGAAGGGGTGATGCTGCTGATGGACCGCGACACCCAGACCGTCAGACATTACAGCAGCCATCTGATGTGTCCCGACACCGGACTTTCGTACCGCGAGCCGGCTCCGCACAATTTTTCCTTCAATTCACCTCAAGGTGCCTGCCCTCATTGCAAAGGTTTGGGCTACATCCATCAGGTGGATCTGGCGAAAGTGATACCCGACCGCCGGCTCAGCATATACGACGGTGGCATCGCTCCCTTGGGAAAATACAAGAATTCCATGCTGTTCTGGCAGATAGAATCCTTGCTTCAGATGCACGGTTATACGCTCAAAACCCCCTTGTCGGATTTGCCGGACGATTTGCTCGATGAGGTGCTCAACGGCTCGGACGGGCGTATCCGTCTCAAAAACGAGGCTTTGGGCATTTCCAACTACAGCAGCCATTACGAAGGCGTTCTCAAATATGTGGAGATCGAACAGAGCGGGGATGCCTCTGCCTCGGCTCAGAAATGGGCAGGACAGTTCGTCAGTACGAAATCTTGTCCGGTATGTCATGGCGACCGCCTCTGTCAGGAATCTCTATGTTTCCGTCTCCACGACCGCAATATTGCCGAGTTGGCCCGTATGGACATAGCCGAACTTTATGACTGGATGAACAGCCTGCCGGAACATCTTACCGATAAACAACAGCATATCGCCACCGAGATTCTCAAGGAAATCCGCACCCGCCTGCGTTTCCTGCTCGATGTCGGCTTGGATTATCTCTCGCTCAACCGTCCTTCGGCATCGTTGTCGGGAGGTGAGAGTCAGCGCATCCGTCTGGCTACCCAGATAGGCAGTCAGCTGATCAACGTGCTGTATATTCTGGATGAACCCAGCATCGGCCTGCACAACCGCGACAATCAGCGTCTGATAGCCTCGCTGAAGGCCTTGCGTGACAAAGGCAATACCGTAATTGTCGTGGAACACGACCGCGATATGATGCTGGCCGCCGATTATCTGATTGATTTGGGCCCCAAAGCCGGCCGTCTCGGAGGTAATCTGGTATTT
>JAZRWU010000017.1:0-2333 GCA_045599885.1 Bacteroidales bacterium
CAGCGTCATCTTTTTTGCCAAGCAGTAATGTCAGCTTGTTACACAAAAGATTTCCGAAACCATGTCTTGAAATTCAACTTCCGAACACAAGAGGGCGAATAAGGTTACTCGATTTTGGGCATATGCAGCCGTACCTTGACACATTCTTCGCACTGGTTTTCCATGTTGGCTTCAATAACTTTGCAAGTATAGGTCACGTCGGCTTTCAATCTGGTCGTTACAGCTTCACTGTAGTATCTGGGAACGTAACCCAGAAGCTCTCTGGAAGCTGAATAAATGCGAATTGCGTTGGGATCATATTCGTTTTCCGGCTCCTGCTGAAGGGTCAAACAATCTCCGATGCTCACATGCAATAATGAACAGTCTTTCCCTTCACACTTTGCGCGGTGCCGGATTCCCATGATATAAAAGTCCCGCTCAACCGTGGAATCCTCCGGGAAAATCGGGTCGATAAGTTCATATGTGTCAATGGGCAGCCGTCCGCGGGTACTTCTTAACAATTCAAACTCATCGTATTCACTGAGAGAGTATTTTTCCAGGATGCGATTGATATCCCGCCGCTTTTGATCCGGAAGCCTGCTGGAAAAAGACGGGAAAAGGATATCGCTCAGGTACTGTCGTTTGTCCGGAAATGCCTCCAGCCCTTTCCACCCGGCTTTTCGAGCGTCGTCCGCCTCAGCAATATACTCGAAGGAGTACCCCGCATTCTTGGAGAGTTTTCCAACGGTATAGTTTCTTCTTGTCTTGGAATCTTTCCAAATCAAATACAGTGTTTTTTCCATCATCGACCTCCCGAATCTATCAGCAGCTCACGCAATATTTCAACTTTTCTCTCAAGAAATGCACATATCACTGCTCTGCGGTCTTCCGAAAGTACCGTTGCCGGATATTGAACCAGCAAGTTCATTATCGCATCTTTTGTCATTCTGTCAAGGATTCTTCGCGCGACTGCCGCCGCACAACTGTAATTTCTGAGAACATACCCGGCCATCTCTCTATGTGTTGGCGATTTTGCGTGTGTTCCGTCTATTCGAATCCTTGATCTGGATTTCGTATCTGTAAGGGCGTTAATAGCGGCTATGTCGTGATGCTTGATGTGATCAATCTGTGCTTCCGTCACATAGCAACACAAAGAGGAGCCGTTGTCGTAGAGGGGACAAAAACAGGTCGCATCGGCTCGCGGTTCGCTGGTTTCGACAAGAATTGCCCAGTTGCTCTGATGCCGGTCGGTGTTGCCAATGAGGAAATCGAACAGCAGCATTTCGACCAAAGCATATTGGTGAGGTATTTCTCCCAGCGATGCTTCAATCATATCCAAGCAGTAATACTGTCCGCTCTCTTTATCAATAAGCAGATCAGGCACGAAGCCAGGATACTGTCTGCTTATGAACCAGATTCCTTCAACCAAATCCTGATGGGAATTGTTAATAATATAGCTGACACTGCCTGTTCGTCCATTTCGGAAACCCAAATCCACTTCAGCAGTTTCAATCTCAATGAGCTTCCCTATCTGGCATGCCAGATGTTCTGAAACATGCTCGGTTGTATCCGCTGACTTGGGATACTTAAACAGGCTTGTTCGCCCGGCAGGAGACACCAGCCATTCTTTCTCGCTTCTGCCGCTGCCTTCTGACATGCCATCCCATTCATTCCAGGAAGTGCAATCGATTACTTCATACATATGGTTCGTTCCTCTCAGCTATACCCGCGTCAGCGCATCCTGCCGTAGCATGAAATCTTCTGATAAAGTGTTCTTACTATGCCGACCACGCTTCCAATAGAATGGATGGCGGAGGAAAAAGAAGTGATTTGATGCTGCTGTCGAAACAAACAGCCGAATGAATGCCATTTCCGGCATCATTCTGTGTCTTCCGCCTTTTTCTGCCCTTTTTCTGCCCGTCAGCGGTCATATTCTACCACAGTTATCTGTCCCATTGTACGGACAGTTCCCCGTAAAATGCTCGTTTTCCGGATTTTCTTTCCTGTTTTCTCTTGCAAATTGGCATACTATAGGCTGTATGTAGAATAACACATTTTGGATTTCCTGTCGAGTGGTCCAATCTATTCCCAAATCAACGATTTCAGCAGCCCCTCGCACCCCTCGCAGATATCCCGCCACGCCGCGTCGAAGTCGCGGGTGTACCACGGGTCCGCCACGGCGCAGGGATGCGCGGTATAGTCCATCAGCAGGCGGAGCTTTCCCTCCGGGTCGCTGCCAAAGAAGCGGCGCATATTCTGAAGGTTCTCCCCGTCCATGCCGATGAGCAGGTCGTATTCGGCATAATCGCTTTTCCGGAGCTGACGCGCCGTCTTTCCGGAGCAGTCGATGCCCT
>JAZRWU010000018.1:0-11322 GCA_045599885.1 Bacteroidales bacterium
AGCGTTAGCTCATTTTCCGAGGCGCAGCCTATCTTGCGGGCGCAATGCGCCATGACAAAATTTCATCTTATTTTTCGTAGAATGCGACAATTTGTCACTAACGATATCCTGCTTGACACCAGGCACCACTTTTGTTCAGAACCTGTTCCGACGACCATCATAAAAACATCATAGGATTATATGAACACGAATTATCAGAACAGTCAGCATCCCAATTTGGACCAGTTTGCCGTCAACCTCAACGATAAAGCGAAAAACGGCAAACTCGACCCTGTCATCGGCCGTGACGAGGAAATCCGGCGCGTTTTGCAGATTCTGAGCAGAAGAACCAAAAACAACCCTATCCTTATCGGAGAACCGGGGACCGGAAAAACCGCCATCGCAGAAGGTCTCGCCCATCGTATTGTACGGGGAGACGTGCCGGAGAATCTTAAAAGCAAACTCGTTTTCTCTCTTGATATGGGCGCCCTCATTGCTGGGGCAAAATACAAAGGCGAGTTTGAGGAAAGGCTCAAAGGCATTGTCAATGAAGTGATTCAAGCCGATGGAGAAATCATCCTTTTCATCGATGAAATTCATACTTTGGTGGGCGCCGGTGCCAGCGAAGGCGCGATGGATGCCGCCAACATCCTCAAACCCGCCCTGGCGCGAGGTGAACTGAGAGCAGTCGGAGCCACGACTTTGGAGGAATACCAAAAATATTTCGAAAAAGACAAAGCTTTGGAACGGCGTTTCCAGACTGTTCTGGTGGATGAACCATCCGAAGCCGACGCCATTTCCATTCTCCGGGGGCTGAAAGAGCGATATGAGAATCATCATAAAATCCAAATTCGGGACGAAGCCGTCATTGCAGCCGTTCAGCTTTCCTCGCGTTACATCAGCGACCGCTTTCTTCCCGACAAGGCCATCGACCTGATGGACGAAGCAGCGGCCCGGCTGCGTCTGCAATCCGATTCCGTTCCGGAAAGTCTTGATGAAATCATACGGAAAATCAGACAATTGGAAATTGAGCGTGCCGCCATCCGCCGCGAAAACGACAGACAGAAACTGGCGGAAATCGACAAGGAACTGGAGGGACTGCGGAAAACAGAATCAGAATTGCAGAACGCCTGGAAAAGCGAGAAACAGCACATTGACCGGATTCAGCAGCTGAAAACCGAAATAGAGAATCTGCGTTTCCAAGCCGAGAAGGCGGAACGTGAGGGAGACTATGGAAAAGTTGCCGAAATCCGTTACGGCAAAATGCAACAGGCGGAAAAAGAGATTCAAAACGAGAATGCCTTGCTAGGAGACATCAGCCACGAAAACCGGATGATCAAGGAAGAAGTGGATGCTGACGATATTGCAGAAGTGGTTTCCAGATGGACCGGCATCCCCGTCCAAAAAATGATGCAAAGCGAAAAGGAGAAACTGCTGCATCTCGAAGATGAGCTCCACAAGCGTGTGATTGGGCAGGAAGATGCCATTCGAGCCGTTTCGGATGCCGTCCGGAGGAGCAGGGCCGGCTTGCAAGACCCCAAAAGGCCCATCGGCTCCTTTATTTTTCTGGGCAGCACCGGTGTCGGAAAGACCGAACTGGCCAAAGCGCTGGCCGAATATCTCTTCGATGATGAGAATATGATGACCCGCATCGATATGTCTGAATATCAAGAGAAATTCTCTGTCACCCGGCTGATCGGTCCGCCTCCGGGATATGTGGGTTACGACGAGGGCGGACAATTGACCGAGGCCGTCCGACACAAACCCTATTCAGTTGTTTTGTTCGATGAAATCGAGAAAGCGCACCCGGATGTGTTCAACATTCTGCTACAGGTACTCGACGACGGCCGTCTGACCGACAACAAAGGGCGCACGGTCAATTTCAAGAACACGCTCATCATCATGACCTCCAACCTCGGCTCCACCCTCATTCAGGAAAGACTTGAGAATCTGAACAACAGCAACCGAGAGGAAGTGTTGGAACGCACCCGGAGCGAGGTTTTCGGAATGCTGAAGCGCAGCATACGGCCTGAATTTCTCAACCGTATCGATGAGACCATTATGTTCACGCCTTTGAATCAGGAAGAAATCCGACAAATCGTCCAACTGCAAATCAATCAGTTGTCCAAAGGTCTGGCCGGACAAGGCATACATCTCCAAGCCAGCCGCCGCGCCGTTCTCTACCTTGCCGACGAAGGATACGACCCGCAATTCGGTGCCCGACCCGTCAAAAGGCTGATTCAACAGGAAATCCTGAACCGCCTCTCCAAATCGCTGCTCGCAGGCGAAGTGGAACGTGAGGACAGAATCATGATTGATGTCCGCGAAGGCAAAATCGTTTTCGAGGCCATATAAGCCACATTTCATCAAATCATGCAAGGATGGACCTCCATAGCGGTTCATCCTTGTTTATTTGGGGGAAATTTCAACGGCCATCGTTTTTTTTCCGGAATTTCTTCGCCGGAAAATCCACACTGTTTGCAGAAAAGAAATCGGACTGACAGCTCCAAAATCACTCCCCACGCAGCAATTTCTGTTCGGCCTGATGGACTTTTTCCATACCGAAACTGGAGACTAGTTCCTGCATACGGGCTGCGATTTCGGCATTGCAAAGATGACCGATGCTACCCTCGTGGGTATGGTGAATATGGGTATCGGCGCTGAAATGGCCGGCTTCGATTTCAAGCCCCACCTGTCGGTAAGCGTCACGGAACGGCGTTCCTTCCAAGACCCGACGGTTCACTTCTTCCACGCTGAACATCAACTGATAACGCGAATCGTCGAGAATATGTTCATTGACCGTAAGATGGGTCAGCATGGTCGCCGTCATATTGAGGCAATCCGTCAATTCATCGAAAGAGGGAATGAACTGTTCCTTGATAATCTGCAAATCACGGAAATAGCCCGAAGGAAGATTTTGGATGATGGAGGAAATATCGGAAGGCAAAGACTGAATTCTGTTGCACTTGGCACGGGTAAGCTCAAACACATCCGGATTCTTTTTGTGAGGCATGATGCTCGAACCCGTCGTGAACTCAGGCGGCAATTGGATAAACCCAAAATTCTGAGAACTGAACATACAGGCATCAAAGGCCAGTTTTGACAATGTTCCGGCAATGGATGCCAAGGCAAAAGCCACCGTACGCTCCATCTTTCCACGACCCATCTGGGCATAGACCACATTGTAGTTCATATCGTCAAAGCCCAGAAGCTCCGTCGTCATCCGGCGGTTGAGCGGGAAAGACGACCCGTAGCCGGCCGCAGAGCCAAGAGGATTGCGGTTGCAGATACGGTAGGCGGCCTGAAGCAGTTGGACATCATCGACCAACGATTCGGCGTAGGCACCGAACCAGAGGCCGAACGAGGAAGGCATGGCCACCTGAAGATGAGTATAGCCGGGCAGCAACACGTCACGATAGCGTTCACTTTGCGCCTGCAGCACCTCAAACAAGTTGTTGACGGCCAAAAGCACTTTTTCGATTCCGGCACGGGTAAAAAGACGTAAATCAAGTAAAACCTGATCGTTGCGGCTGCGTCCGCTGTGAATCTGCTTGCCCAGATCGCCCAAACGGCGGGTCAGAAGAAGTTCCACCTGAGAATGGACATCCTCCACTCCTGGCTCAATCTCGAACTCTCCCCGTTGAATCTGATCGTAAATTCCGCGCATACCATCGAGCAGCAACGGCAATTTTTCTTTGTCAATCAAACCGATGGAAGCCAGCATCGTGGTATGGGCCATAGAGCCAAGCACATCGTAAGGAGCCAGATACATATCCATCTCGGGATCGCGTCCTACAGTAAAGCGTTCGATTTCCTTATCGACAATCGTATTCTTCTGCCAAAGTTTATTCATAAAAACAGTATAAGAAGCTGTTTAAATTTCTTCCAATGAAAATATTATTAAGCTGTTGTTCAATAATGAATCATTCCACCGGAGAGAATGTCGGCAAACTTGTCAATACCTTCCTGCAGAGGACGGGACAACATTCCTTTGAGGAAAAACGGCAATTCGGCCCGCAACGTCAATTTCATATAGCAACTCTCCAAATCTTTTTCCTTGAGTTGAATCCAGGCATTGAACGAGACAGGAGAATCTTCCGAAACCAACTTGATTGTCTTGAAAGGGACTCTTTCCTCAATGCGGACCCCCATGGAACCGATTCCCGCCATATTCAATTTGAAATGGCAGGAATCACGGTCGGAAACAAAATCGCTGATTTTATCCGAAGGGAGCAGATTTCCATATCCGTTCAGACTTGTCCAATCGGACAATTTCTCAAAAACCGCCTCCTGAGGAGCCGGAACAATCTTCACCTGACTGACAAAATCGCTCATATTCCGGATTATTTCGCATCCCAAACCGAAGGATCCTTGCGCCATTCCTTCAGAGTGGCAAGGTCTGACTCAGAGATGTAGTTGGTTTCCAATGCGGTTTCAAGAATAGTCTCGTAATTGCAGAGCGTGGTCAATTCCACATTGGCTTCTTTGAACTTCTCTTCCGCCAAGGGGAAACCGTATGTGAAAATCGCAATCATACCCAACACTTCGCTGCCATTGCGACGGACGGCATCCACGGCTTTCAGACTGCTGGTTCCGGTAGAGATAAGATCTTCAATGACAACCACTTTCATATCAGGATTAAGATCGCCTTCTATCATATTCTCCAGGCCATGATCTTTGGGTTTCGGACGGACATAGACCAACGGAAGAGAAAGTTCATCGGCAATCATGGCTCCCTGGGCGATAGCTCCTGTGGCGACGGCGGCAATGGCTGTGGCTTCAGGATATTTCTCCTTCAGGATTCGGGCAATCTCTATCTTGATGAAATTGCGGAGCGCCGGATAGGACAAAGTTTTTCGATTATCACAATAAATTGGTGATTTCCAACCAGTTGCCCAAGTAAATGGATTATTGGGCTGCAGTTTTACAGCTTTGATGTCCAAAAGCTTTTCTGCCACTATTTTTTCAATTGCTTTCATACTTCAAGAAGATTCTAAGATTGGACAAAAATAATGAGTTTGCTCGAAATACACAACAATATCAGGCCAAGGCCAAAGCAAAGAAACTGACAGAAGACGGCGAGGCCGACCACACGCAACGGGCACAGGCCTCCATAGTCGCACCCGTGGTCATCACATCATCCACAATCAGCACCCGACGGCCGCCAAGATTATTCGGAAAACGGAGCGCGAAAATGTTTTCCACGTTCAATTTTCTGTCCCATATTCCTTTACGCGTCTGTGTCGGATTCTCCACCTTCCGGCAAACAGATTGTGCATCCACCTTCAGACCGGAAACCAAGGACAATCCTTTGGCTATCCATTCGCTCTGATTGTAGCCGCGTTTCATCCATTTATTCTCATGAAGTGGCAGCGGAAGAAGACAATCAACCCGGTCGAACAGACCTTTCGGAAGGAAATAATCGGCCGCCATCATACCCAACTGACAAGCCAGATCCTTATTTCCATGATACTTGAACAGCTCAAACAAAGTCTGGACCGACGACTCTTTACCATACTGCAAAAAAGCCGTCGCAAAGTCAAAAGGAATTTTTCCCGCCATCCTGTCACATGCTGGATTGTCGGTCAGGGAGTCAAAATGCGTATGCGGCAAAGAATACGCACAAGAGGCGCAGAAAAACGTCTCGCCTTCCAGCAAAGACCCGCCGCAAATCGGACAGAATCTGGGGAAAATCAAGTCGAGGCAAGTTCGGACATATCGATGCATTTTCTCACAGTATCAATTTCATAACCTTTCCCATAAGCGAACCGCATAAGTTTCGCCGACATTTCGTATGTGTTTTCCGCAGAAATGTGTTTTATTTTCGTATGGAGCAGTTTGGACAGAGTCTCCACATAATCCGGCTCGGATATCACAGCCATAGCCTCTTCGATAACCGCATCGCTGATTTTCTTGATTTGCAGTCCCTGACGGATTTTAAGACGGCCCCATTGGTGAAAACGGAACTGGTCTGAGACGAAAGCACGCGCATACCGCAATTCATCCAAATAGCCCTCTTCTTCCAAACGCTCCACCAGACGCGACTGCTCTTCAGCGCTCAGCTCATAGCGCTCCAGATGTTTAAGCACTTCCGAACGGCAATGTTCCGAACGTGAGCAATAGGCCGCCGCCCATGACAAAGCTTCTTTATATCCGTCCATCTTTCAAACCCTCGCCCGAATCATTCTGTCGCGCCCGTACAGATCGCGCCTCAATTCCACTTCGACATATCCGTATGATTCCAAAAGGCTTTTCGTCTCCTCACCAAAACGCGAATTGATTTCCAAGAAGATACGTCCATTTTCACTCAATATCCTACGGCCCAGCGCCGCCAGGGCCTCATAATAGCGCAAAGGATGCTTGTCGGGAACAAAAAGAGCTTGAGGAGATTCATAGCGCAGGACTCTGTCGCTCATTGTCTCCGCCTCGCTTTCACAGACGTATGGCGGATTGCTCACGATGACATCAAAACAGTCATGAGCAGAGGCATTCAGTTCGGCGAACAGATCTTTTTTCAAGAAACGGACATCCGCACCCAGCCGGCCGGCATTCTCCCGAGCCAACGACAAAGCCTCCGGAAGAATATCCCAAGCCTCCACTTGCCAATTCGGGCGTTCACAAGCCAGGCTGAGGGCGATGCAGCCGCTACCCGTCCCCATATCCAACAAACGGACGGCAGACGTGCTGTCCTCCCGGTCACGAAGAATCCAATCGACCAGCTCTTCCGTTTCAGGGCGGGGAATCAGCACCGGCTGACGGCAAATGAACATCCGGGAACAGAACTCACATTGACCAATCACATACTGGACCGGCTCACCCGATGAGAGACGTTGCAGTGCAGCTTCAAAAATTTCCGTTTTTTCCGGTGGAATTTTTATATCTTTGCCCGCATAAACCTCATTGCCGGACAAACCACAGATATCCCGCAGCAACATTCTGACAGTCGTCCTGATTTCGTTGTCCGAACCAAGCGAAGCGAGCCTCTGCGTAATTTGCCTGTAATGGTAATCCATATTTGATTTCTCTTTCGGAAACGCCGGAGACGTTTTCGGATCCGACACAAAAATAATGCATTCATCTTCGCCCCACAACACTCAGGATGACATAAAATACATGAGACGCTGTCTTCAGCTCGCCGCCAACGGTTTGGGGAGGACTTCGCCCAACCCCATGGTGGGAGCCGTCATCGTCAGTGAAGGCAGGATTATCGGAGAGGGATGGCATCACAAAGCCGGAGAGCCCCACGCAGAGCCTAATGCCATCGCGGCGGTCCGCAATCCCTCCATGCTCCGGCATTCGACTTTGTATGTCAATCTGGAGCCCTGCGCCCATTACGGGAAAACACCTCCCTGCGCCGAAAAAATCATCCGCTGCGGAATCCCCAGAGTCGTGGTGGGCTGCCCCGACCCTTTCCCGCAAGTCAGTGGAAAAGGCATCCGGATGATGCGTGAGGCAGGCATTGAGGTAATCTGCGGAGTGGAAGAAGACGCCTGCCGCCAACTTAACCGGCGTTTTTTCCGTTTCCATCTGAGCAAACGCCCTTACATCGTCCTGAAATGGGCCTCCACTGCCGACGGATTCACCGACTCGCTCCGGCCGGAGTATTCTGACGGTGAAGACATTATCGAACAGCCCCTTCGCATCTCCGACACTTTCTGCACTTTGTTGGCGCACCGTCTCCGCAGCCAGTGCGATGCCGTGCTGGTGGGAAGCCGGACCGCCCTTCAGGATCATCCATCGCTCAGCGTACGTCATTGGCCTCTGTTGCGCAGTCAGGGACCGGCAAGATACTGTCTCGACCGTCACGGAAAGGCCACCCGGACACTTCAGGCACAAGGAATCGGAGCGCTGGACTGTCCCGATTTTCCGTCCTTGATGGATTTCCTCTATCAGAAACAGATTCAGAGTCTGCTCGTCGAAGGGGGAAGCACTTTGCAGAACGGGCTCATCCAACAGGATTTATGGGACGAAATCCACGTCGAGCAATCGCCTTTGCGCATCGGAGAAGGACATCCTGCCCCCCGTTTTTCCCGGGAAGACAATCCGAGAATCCATTTCCAGTCCCACACCACAGGCAAAGGTCATAGAATTGACTCCGCTTTCCGCCTGCTCTGATGGGGAAATAGATTCAAATCAGATTCTGAGAAGCCATTTTATACAGCTTTTCATTATTATTCAGGATTCAATTCTCCTTATTAATGAAAAACTTTGTATTTTTGTAGCTTTGAAAAAAAGACTCCAAATGAGATTTTACAATAAAGCATTCCTGAATATTCCAGCTATCGCACTGATTCTGACCGGGTTCGTCTTCGGCTCATGCAATCGGTACTACGATCCCGAATATAAGCCGTCTTTCATAGAGCATTTCGGATTTGATTCTTTTCCCGCACTCGCCGGCTACACCTTCTACATCGACCATTACGGGCATCGGATTTTCAACAAGGATTCCTTTCCGTTCCAAACCCGTATCGACACTGTTTTCCCCTGTATCAAAGCCGTTTCCACCAATGGAGAAATCTTTATCAACGGAGAAGCCTGGGAAGCCGGGAAAGTGGTTGATTTCCGCCAGGGTCCGTTCACTTTGACCAATACTTCCGAAGACGGGAAATTCACCAGTTCCTACACGTTGGATGTCAATATCCATCAAGTGGATCCGGATTCACTGCAGATGAGTCTGATCTGCCGCGGTTTCGTCAAAGGTCAGGAGGATTTCAAAGTGCTGAGGGAGGAGGATGGTTTTGTCGTATTCTTCATGAACGACGGGAAATTGCAGTCACAACGTTCTGCGGACGGACGCGTTTGGGAAGACATCGCCGCTTCGTCCATTCCGGCCGAACCCGACCTGAACACTCTGTCACGTCTCGGAGACCGTTTCTTTTTCAACGCGGACGGCATCCTCTACAGTTCCCTTTCCGACCTTCAGGATTGGGAGCCTGTACTTTCCGACATGAGAATCATCCACCTTCTTGATCCTCTTCCCGGGCGCAGATACCTCACTCAAGACGCTTTGGCCGCTATTATCGAAGATGCCGAAGGTATTTGGCGCTTTGCCCGCATCGAATGGGACAATGCCTCCTCACAAGCCCTCATCCAAGCGGGAGAGGCCGTTCCCGAGGACTTCCCCGTTCGATACGCCGCCATCGCCGGCAACAAGACTGTCACGGAGGTGCATTTCCTCGTCCTGGTGGGTGGCGAAAACCGCGAAGGCCAAGCTCTCAACGATGTCTGGAGCACGATGGACGGTCTTTATTGGACACGGATTTCTGACGATTTCGATCCGGTGTGCTACAGCCGTCACGCTTCGGCTTTCTATTATGACAATTCTCTCTTCCTTTTCGGAGGTCAGCAAAACGTCAACGGTCAGATTTTCCGCGACAACAATCTCTACATCTCCACCAATCATGGAATTGAATGGAAGGTGGCCGATGAACGTCTCCACTTTCTCGAACTGAGTTCCAAAGCCACCCATCAGCAGATTCTGTCGGACAACAGACACATCTGGATATTCGGTGGCAACCAAGGGGAGATTTGGGAAGCGCACATCAACCGAATTCTGTTTTAACCCGTGACGGCCGCCATGACATTCTACCATTCCATCATACACAGCCAAAAAGCGATACGCTGCAGCGTACTGTCGCTTATGGTTCTGATGTGCGTCTTTGTGGCAAAAGCGCAGACCTACCGTATGGAATTGGGTATCAACGTCGGTTATTCATCCTATCTGGGCGATGCCAGTTCTTCCTTTCTCCAAAATCCGCAACCGGCTTACGGTCTGCTGGCGCGCTACAATTTCAACCGCCGGTTCGTACTCAAAGCGGACCTCGGACTGGCAGGAATAGCCGGTTCCACCATCGGAGAAGGGAATCTGTATGTCAAGGGAGAGGAATTCCGGTTCGACCGCAAGCTGGCCGATGCCGCCTTGGAACTGGAGTTCAATTTTTATGAATTCGGAGCTCCCGACTATCTTCCCGGAGCCAGCCGGATTTCTCCCTACGTGCTCGCCGGAATCGGGGCCTGCGCATTCAAGACCGACCATCAGGAAATCGCCTGCTGCATTCCGGTGGGCTTGGGAATAAAATACAAATGCGGAGAACGGTTCAATATCGGTTTTGAAGCCTCCTGCCGCTTCAGTCTGAGCGACAGGTTGGACTATGCCGAAAACCACCGTTTTCAACTGGATGACCCTTGGGTCGCCCAAAGTTATTGGAACAAAAACAAGGATGCCTATCCGATGTTGAAACTTTATATCAGCTACGATTTGTTTTACATCGGTTCATCCTGCTATAAACAATAGGGACTTTGAAGCGAAACGGAAGAAATTCCGTCTATGATTGAAAAAGGACAAATGAGTTATAAGGAACAGATCGATTTCGGCAGACTTCCGCGGCATATCGCCATTATTATGGATGGCAACGGCCGTTGGGCGAAAGCTCAGGGCAAGGACCGTATTTTCGGACACACCCAAGGAGCGGATTCTGTCCGTGCTGTCATTGAGGCTGCCTGCGAAATCGGAATTCCTTACCTCAGTCTGTATGCATTCTCCACCGAGAACTTCAATCGTCCCGCCACAGAAGTTTCGGCATTGATGCGGCTGTTTATCGAGTCCATCGAGCGTGAGACGGAGAAACTCAAGGCCAATGGAATCCGATGCGTGGTCATCGGCGATCTGGCACGTCTGGACGAAGCGGTCAGACAGAAAGCCGCATGGCTGATGGAAGAGACCGCCGAGGGGGAAAAGCTGACGCTGGTTCTGGCCATCGCCTATTCCTCCCGTTGGGAAATCGTCCACACAGCCAACCGGCTGATCAGCGAGGCTGCAAACGGGCATTTGCCTGACGCCATCGACGAGGCCTGCTTCTCATCTCACCTCGAAACCGCCGGCCTTCCCGACCCTGATCTTCTGATCCGGACCGGAGGCGAACAGCGCATCAGCAATTTTCTGTTGTGGCAGGCCGCCTACGCCGAACTTCTCTTCACATCCACTTCATGGCCGGAATTCCGACATGAGGCTTTCTATCAAGCCGTTGTCGATTTTCAGGGAAGGGAAAGACGTTTTGGTAAAACCAGTGAACAAATCAAGGAAAATGCTACAGAATAGAATCCGAAATAGAAAATCCGTTTTGATGGGCTGCCTGCTCATCCTCTTGTCCTCCGCCTTGGCACAGGCCCAGGACAAGCCGGACATCTATTACTCCTCACCACGCGAATACAAAATCGCCGACATCAAGGTGGAAGGCATCGACAATTATGAGGATTACGTCCTGATCGGGATTTCCGGACTCTCTGTCGGACAACAGATCCGCGTTCCGGGCGACGACATCACCGATGCGCTCAAACGTTTCT
>JAZRWU010000019.1:0-1915 GCA_045599885.1 Bacteroidales bacterium
CCCCGCACTACCTCGGGATGATACCGGCTCAACAGTTCCAAAGCGGTATCCGTCCGAAGACGGCTGACACCCGCCCCGACCGGATCGAGCACCCAAGGTTTGGACAAACGCTCCGCAGCGGCGGCGGCAAGATGCATTGCCTCTATCTGACGATGTTCCAGGCATCCGAGATTGATGACCAAAGCCGATGAAACCTCAGCTATATCCTCCATTTCATCCGGCTCGGAAGACATCAGAGGAGAAGCGCCTATGGCCAGCAGCGCATTGGCCGACAAGCTCATAGCCACATAATTGGTAATGTTGTGAATAATAGGAGACTTTTGCCTGATCAGGCGGCAGTCTTCGGTAAAACTTCCGAAAGGCCTCATAGAATAATCCTTACGACGGTATTAACCGTATCAAGTTATGCGGGTATTATCTCAACAGGAGTTTCCTGTACCCCGTTATGCGCGGCAAAATTATAAAGGATTTCGGAAACAGACAAGAGTCATTTCTTGTAACTTCCGCCAAGCGTGCGGACGTCGTCAATCAGCTCGGGATCGTTCCAATCGCTGCGGAGCAGGAAATGAATCGTAGAATTGACGGCTTTGTCCTTAGGCGGCAGAATCTCAATGGCCGGATTGCGGAGAAGACGGATGATTTCGGCTCCCGCATACAGCACGACACCATAACCGTGGTCTGCGAAAATGGTATGGCCACGATGATAGTAATAGGAATTGTCGTGAGCGAAAGTCGTGCCCTCGGCTGTCCAATCGACCGCACCGTCGGGACGGACGGCCGTGCAGACCGCATTCCAACCCGTAAGGGCGACCGGGCCATAGACATGGTTGATCCAGCCCTCGTTGATACCTTTGGCAATGGCGTAGGTGAACATGGCCGTGCAGGACGTTTCCTCGAAGGTGTCGGTCTTGTCGAGCAGATTGTGCCAGAAGCCGTTGCCGCCCTGAAGATTAGCCAGCCGCATCACCATCGTACGGTAGAGATGAAGAATTTCGGCGCGGCCGGGATAATCCTCCGGCAGACGGTCGAGCACTTCAGCCATCGACATCATCACCCAGCCGTTGGCACGTCCCCAATAGAATTTCGGATCGTAATCCGCCGATGTCACGCTCCAACCGTGGTCAAAGATACCCATCTGAGGATCAAAGAGATACTTGGCCATCTGGAGAATCTGACGGACGGCATCGTCGGCATATTCTTTTTGGCCGGTCATCACATACATATTGATAAGGAATGGCACGCTCATATACATATCGTCCGCCCAAACCGATTCATACTGAGGACGATGACGCGACAAAGTCCCATCCTCCAAACGGCACTGGTCGTGGGAGACATGCTGATCGACACGTTCAATCAGAGGAAGATAAGCCTTATTGCCTGTCTTGATGTACGTTTTGACCAAGGCAGCGCCGATGGAACCGCAATGATCCAATGCCGACATGTGCGTGATGGATTTCCAACCGTCAAGTCCGTTGGCCACGAAATAGGGATTCCATCGGGAAACGAAATCAAAGAAGGAAATATTGTTGGCGAAAAAACGCTTGTCACCGTAAAGATTGTCGATATAGTCGAAGGCCGACAGCACCACACCATGCGTATAACTCCAGGAATTGTTGAAACCGGGAGCCACGACAGCGTTGGGATTGGCTTTGGAGGTACCTGTCAGGACTTTGCCGCTTTCTTTATCAAGAATTTCGTGCTTTCCGCTCTGTTCATAATAAAGGCGGACTCGTTGCAGCACGTCCATCACGCTTTCTTCAGTGGGAACCAGATAAGGCACTGAATAATCGGGGATACGTTTTTCGGCATCGGTACGCTTGTCCACCGGGCTGCCGGGCTGCGCGCTCAGGCAAAGAGGACCTAAGGTCAACAGGAGAAAAGGAATCAGTTTTTTCATACTATTTATTTTTAGAAG
>JAZRWU010000020.1:0-3975 GCA_045599885.1 Bacteroidales bacterium
CGCCATCTGGCCATGATGCCTCACTTGGAACGCGCCGTCTTCCCATGGCAATGGGCACAATATCCCGAAGACCGCCTGCACGGCGACGAGATTACTCCGTGGATGGAAGCCTTTGTCAATGCCCGCGAATGGATTCAAAAACAGAAATAATTTTTTAAGCCAATGAGAAAAGGTCTTATCACCCTCTGCATTGTTCTGTTGAGCGGAAGCATCGTTTCGGCACAGAATGTCAAGGTGTCACACAGCAGCCGCGACCATGAGGCGCCGGTCAGTTTTCAGATTCCCGAAGAGAGCGCCGCCCAGAACAAGGTTCAATACTACACCGAAAGCAAAGGGAAAAAGAACAAATCCAGAGATGGACAATTCCCCTTTGTTGAACTCGGTTTCAATTTTCTGACACCTGTTGATTACGGTTGGAATACGGAAATCCCCAATTTTATGGATATCAACAATGCGAGATCCATCTATTTCGGAATGTACCTTTTTGACGGCAAGCAGAATCTGACCCGCAACGGTTTTCTGAGCCTTTCTGCCGCCCTTGGTATTTACAGTTCCAATCTGGTTTTCGACAAGGATTATTGCATTTCCAGCCGGAGCGGATTCATCGGTCCCTATGCCGTTGACAATGCCAAGAAATCCAAAATGACCACTTTCGGCATCAAAGTCCCTGTGACCTTGGATTTCCAGATTGACAAATTGTGCCTGTCAGCAGGTGCGTACGGAGGTCTGGCTTTAAGCTCACATGCCAAACATAAATTCCCCAAGGCCACAGAATCTCTGGATTATGTGAATCTGCTCCAATATGGTCTGGTAGGCCAGGTCAATTTCAAGGAAAAATTGGGACTGTTCATCTATTATCCTCTGAACTCCCTGTTTGAGGATTCCGTTACCGAAGGTGGAAATAACCCCAAAACAGAGGTGATGACCGTCGGTCTCGGCATTATCTGGTAAGACCTGATTATAATTGTCCCCCGTTGATTTGAGGAGAATTTTGAGATTGATTCGGCCTATCATTGAACGAGCATAGTGGACTATGTGAGCGAAAGGATGGGCCGAATCAGCCCAAAAGGTCACCTTTCTTTTACCTCCAAAATCAGGTAGTTCGGATCCGACTCCACATGCGAGCGGGAAACAGAAGTGACGGCACAGACCCATTCTCCCACAGGAAGCCGCACAAGGTCGTAATATGGGTAGCGTGTCGTCCCTATCAGGGTGGCAGGATCTTGGATTCTCTTTCTGATGTATGAATAATCCACCGCCTGCCCTTCTTCTTTTTCAAAACAATAGACAGCGAAAGAAGCCGGTCGCCAACACTCATTATCCACAGACACGAAGTTCCAACGCAAACTCAAAGTGGTTTCTGTCTGAAACTCCAGGCCATATACCGGTTCGGGGCGATATGATGTCATCGAAGACGGTGTGGTCATCAAGACTGGAGAAGTATAGAATTCTTTACGAAGAATATCCAGAACGCCGTTATTGTCAGCTTCCAACTCGTAGGCTGGGAAGAAGCAGCTGCCATGCACGCCCGCAAGTGACTGCTGCTTGGATATCTTTTCTTCTATCTGCCAGAAATATTCGGATGAATATCCCTCAGGAAGAGCTTTCATACTGCGTGCCACATCCTGACCAATCACCAAAGTCGTGCCGTAACTGTGTTGTCTCCACCACTCAATCAGAATATCATAATCGGCCAGTTTGTGACCTATTTCCCAATACAGCTGGGGGACACAATAATCAATCCAGCCCTCTCTCATCCAAGTCAACGCATCCGCATACAACTCGTCATAGTTGCTGAGTCCGTTCGTCCGACTTCCATCCGGATCCTGTTTTTGATTGCGATGGATGCCGAAGGGACTGATACCGAACTGCACCCAAGGCTTCTCCTCATGAATCACGGCGCTCAATTCCTCCACCAGTTGATTCACATTATTCCTGCGCCAATCAGCCAGTGCCATTCCACGGCCATATCTGGCAAATGACTTTTCGTCATGGAAAAGCTCGCCCGATGCGGGATACGGATAGAAATAATCATCCATGTGCAGGCCGTCAATATCGTAATTATGCACCAAATCGCGGACCACTTTGACAATATGGGCACGACATTCAGGCAAGCCGGGATCCAGCCACCATGAATTGCCGTAATGAATCATCCAAGACGTATGCTTGCGGATAAAGGCATCTTTGGAATCAATAGGTTTGGCCGTCTGCCTTACACGATATGGATTTATCCATGCATGAATATCCATATTGCGCAGATGACATTGCTCCACCATAAACTGCAAGGGATCCCAGCCGGGATTCTTACCCGATTTCCCGGTAATGAGGCGGCTCCAGGGTTCGTACGATGATTTATACCAGGCATCCGCTTCGGCCCTCACCTGGAACAAGACCACATTGATCCCGGCAGATTGCAGCGTGTCAAGAAGTTGTCGGAAATACGCCCTTGTCTCCGAAGGACTCATGGAAGCATACTTATCTTGAAAAACGGTGCTGATCCATGTTCCACGGAATTCGTGTTTGGATGCGTAATCCGAGTATAATGAATCGAGGGCGTTTTCCAAATCCGTCTCAATATGCCTCTTGACGGCCTTGACCGAATCGCGGGATGCCGTTTTCTCTTTCTTCAATTGTTCTTTCCCGAGACGGATATTCTCGCGGTTCCCGTATTTCTCAGCTCCTTTGACAATCTTTGCCCGTTCACGGTCAGAACCTTGCTCCAACTTGCGTTCCGCTGCCAATATCCGCTTTTCCAACCGCATCTGCTTACGGTCATGGGCAGTTTTGGAGGCCGCCATGACTTCAAAACCGGCAGACATCATAAAGACAAGTATCAAAAAAAATCTGACAAACGGGATAAAATTTTTCATACTGATGGAACCTTAGAAGCTGTTTAAATTTGTTTCGAGATTTTTTTGAGAGCTGTTTTTGAGAACGGTTTTGTCTATCGTTTTGCGTAAAACAGCGGGCTTCTAAATATCTATCACCGTCCCTTCATCTGCCAAATATGTGTCGGCAAATACAGAACGGGCCTCTTTCAACAGAACCGACTCATCCGAATACCGTGCCGAATAATGCCCTAACCACAACTTTCCGACCTGAGCCGACTGTGCAATACTCGCCGCCTGCCTGGCCGTGGAATGCATCACCGCACTGCAACGGTCGGACATCTCCTCTCCAAAAGTCGCCTCGTGATACAAGACACTGACTTCTTTCAACAGAGGAATCAAGGCAGGATTATATGAAGTATCTGAGCAATAGGCATACGAAACCGAAGGTTTGGCAGGCCGGGTCAAAAAGCGGTTGGCCACCAGCGTCCCATCTTCCGACCGGAAATCGGCACCGGCTTTAATCGCAGGAATCTGACATAATGGAATATGGTAAAAATCTATCATATCCTTAAGAATATGAGGCTGACGCGGTTGTTCACGGAAGAGGAAACCGCAAGTAGGCACCCTGTGTATCAAAGGCAAAGTATATACCGAAACAGCCCGGTCCTGATATATCAGAGCATATTCTCCAGGATTGAAAGAGAAAAACCGCACCTCAAAACTCAAATCGCGGCAGAAATACTGCAACTGAGGAGCCATTTGCTTCTCCAAATCGGGATGTGCGTGAATCCTCAAAGGCGATGTACGGCCAAGCAAACCCATCGTGGAAATCAGACCCATCAGACCGAAACAATGGTCTCCGTGCAAATGAGAAATGAACACATCGGTTATCTTATTGAAATTCAGATGCATCTTTCTAATTTGCAATTGAGTGCCCTCTCCACAGTCTATCAGGAAACATTTCCCGCGGACTTCCAGAATCTGGGCAGTGAGATAATGACGCTGCGTAGGCAAAGCCGACCCGCATCCGAGAATATGCAAACGAAAGCAATCCATTGTCCCGTGGAATTTATTCTGCAAAGATAGGATAATTAACTTATCCATAAGCCACCGTTTTTTAGAAGCTGTTTAAATTTGTCCGATA
>JAZRWU010000021.1:0-15714 GCA_045599885.1 Bacteroidales bacterium
GCCCATTATGATACTGACAAGGGCGTTCATATTATTGAATCAAATCACCGTATGCTTTGGCATCCAGTAAGTTGTTAAGCTCGTCAGGGTCAGAGACGGAGATTTTGATCATCCATCCTTCTCCGTAGGGATCCTGATTGACCAATTCCGGCTGGTCTTCCAGCAGGGCGTTCTGTTCCAGGACTTCGCCAGAGGCAGGAAGAAACAGGTCCGATACGGCCTTGACGGCTTCTACGGTTCCAAATACTTCTTCTTGTTTAAGCGACTCTCCCACAGTGGGAATATCGACAAAAACGATTTCTCCCAATTCGGATTGGGCAAAATCAGTGATACCTACGAAAGCTTGATCGCCTTCCATCCGGATCCATTCGTGATCCTTGGTGTACTTGAGATTCTCAGGAATGTTCATAATAAAATATAGAATGATTATTTGGTGATTCTGGCTCTTGAAGTGGGAATTCCCAATTGCTCGCGATATTTGGCCACGGTCCTTCTGGCAATCTGATAGCCTTTCTGCTGGAGTAGCCCGACCAAAGCCTCGTCCGTGTAAGGATGCTTCCTGTCTTCAGCCTCGACCAATTCCTTGAGGATGGTCTTGACTTCGATGACGGAGACTTCCTCGCCGTTTTCTGTCGCCATGGATTCGGAGAAAAAATATTTCAACGGGAATACACCTATTTCCGTTTCCACATATTTGCTGTTGCTGACGCGCGAAATGGTGGAGATGTCCAAACCTGTGACGGCGGCGATGTCTTTCAATTTCATCGGACGCATTTTTTTCTCCTGGCCGCTGAGGAAAAAAGCCTGCTGGTGATCGACAATGGCTTGCATGGTTATCAATAAAGTCCGTTGTCTCTGTTCGATGGCCTCGATAAACCAGTTGGCGGCTTCTATTTTCTGTTTGGCAAACATGGCAGCCTCCCGGTTCGAGCGTGTCCTCTTTTTTTGAGGGCAGTCTTTATATTCCTGCAACAGACGGATGTAGGTGGGGCTGATGTGCAAATCGGGAATGGTCGTGTCGTTGAGCGTGAGCGTAAGTTTGCCGTCGTGGTTTTCCAAAAGAAAATCAGGCATGATCTGTCTTCCGGTCTCGTTGATCAGAGAATTCTCCCAATCGTTGCCCGGTTTGGGATTGAGTTTGGTGATTTCTTTGATGATGTGGTTGAAATCGTCCTCACTCATCCCCATCTTGCGGCTGATGCGGTTGTATTGGTGCTGGCTGAAATCTTCAAAATACTTTTCCAAGACTTCGTGCGCTTTTTGAATCTCTTTTGTCTGATTCTTTCTCTCGAGTTGAAGAAGAAGGCATTCCTGCAAATCTTTGGCCGCCACGCCGGCGGGTTCAAACTCTTGAATCGCTTCAAGCATGTGAAACATATCGTGGTCGCTGACGTCGCGGGAGGTCTGAAATGAAATCTGGTCGGAAATAGTGTCGAGGTCGGCTCTCAGATAACCGTCCTCATCAATATTGCCGATGATGTATTCTCCAATCAGCTCATGCTCTTCATCGATGTCGAGGTCGGCCAATTGTTGCTTCAGATAATCTTGCAGGGAAGTCATTTGGGCCCCGGAATACGGTTCCCGTTTATTGGAGTCCTCATCCCGGTCGCGCTGTTGAGTCTCACCAAAATCGGCAGCGCGGTCATCGTAGTCGTTGATATACTCCTGAATCGTGGAAAGCTCATCCTCGTCCAGGTCGTTCAGGCTGTCGTCTCCAAGAAGAGCGTCAATGTCAGTATCTTCCTCATTTTCAAGGTCGCTTTCTTCTTCCGGAGTGTCTATGGAGTTGTCAGGTACTTCCTGATTGTTGAATTCATTATCTTCCTGAGCCTCTGTTTCAGGATCTTTTCCATACTCCAGAGCAGGATTGTTGTTGATTTCCTGCAATACACGGGCTTCCATCTCAAGAGCTGGAATCTCAAGCATCTTGATTTGCTCAATCTGCTGTTGGGTAAGCCTTTGCTGTTGCTTCAGGCTGAGTTGTTGTGAATTGCCCATAATCGGATGTTCTTATTGATACAAAAATACAAAACTGGGCTGAATGCGCAAAACAGCTTCTTAGAACCTGTTTATATTTGTTCGATAGAGATTTTTCTGGACTTTCCGAGTGGATTTTTCCCGTTTTCCGATGACGAATAGCGGGCTATTCGAAGAGGAAAAGGGGGAAAAGACGCCGGGAAGACAGGAAAAGCGCATCGAAATGAGTTTGAATAGCTTAATATTATTCTCATTGGAAGAAATTTAAACAGCTTCTTAATATTTGAAACTGCTTCCTCCCACAAATTCCCGCAGTAAGGACGTCGGTGGAATCTCCCAATCGTTGATAGGGGTCAGGAATTTGAGAAAGAACAACAGACGTTGGGCTTCGGCATATTCAGGGCAGGATTGAGGAACTGCCTGAAGGCAGGGTACCACATACGATTTGATGACGGGCAGTTCGAAGACCAAGGCAGAATTGAAGATGATGTCGGCATTTTCCTGATAGGGGAAAATCCATTTGTTCTCGCCGGCGCGCACACTGGGCCAGCGGGCTAATGTGGCTTGCGCGGAGCTGCCTCTGTATTGGGAATCCCGGATAATCCGGCGCAGAAGACGGTTGTCGGTCGTGTTGATGCGGTTGTGGTCATCCAAAAGAATGGAAGTCAAAGCCGAAGCATAAATCTTGAACTGCTGTTCCTGAGGAATTTCCGGAACCAGCTCGGGGTTGAGAGCATGGATTCCCTCCATTATCAGAATGTCACCTTCGTGAAGCGTGATGACTCTGTCCGGATGGAATTCTTTTTTACCTTCGGGAAAATTGTATGACGGAATATTGACACTTTTTCCGTCAAGGAGATCCTTCAACTGGCGGTTGAACAAATCGAGGTCAAGCGCATAAAGAGATTCATAGTCATATTCCCCGTTTTCGTCCAAGGGCGACAATTCTCTTTCGACATAATAATCGTCAAGAGACAAGGCGATGGGATGCAGTCCGATGGCAGAAAGCTGCACGGATAGCCTTTTGCTGAAAGTGGTCTTGCCCGAGGAGGACGGTCCGGCAATCAATACCAGCCGCTTTTCGGGTTGAGAGGCAATGGTATCGGCGATTCTGGCGATTTTCTTTTCCTGCAGCGCCTCCGCGATTTTAATCAGATCGTTGTGATTGCTTTTCTCACTGGCCTGGTTCAACGCTCCGATGGTGGCCGTATCCATCAGCTCGTTCCACCGGACATATTCATTGAACACTTCGGCCATTTTCGGTTGAGGGACCAAAGGGGTGAGTTCATCGGGTTTTGAACGCCAAGGAAGCCGCAAAATGAAACCGTCTTCCATGGGAATCAGGTCGTATAGATATACTTCACGGCTCGATTTGGCCAACGGACCGTAATAATAATCGATGTGCTCTCCCATCTGGTAATAGGTGAGATAGAGATCCTTGATGCCGCTGAGAATCGAAACCAGGTCTAGCCTTCCATTGGCGCGGAAACGCTCGATGACATCATTCCGCTCGGCCTCAACCTCGATAATGGGCAGGTCGGCCGCAATCAGTCTGTCAATCTCTTTTTTCAGGCTATTGACCACCTCCACCCAGTCGGAAGGCGCCTTCTCTCCTTCCAGCCGGCAGAAGAAACTTCCCGATATGGTGTATAACAGGCGGAACCTCAAGCCGGGATAAATATTCTCTACGGCAGACCATACCAAAAACGCCGCAGTTCTCAAAAACACGTACTGCCCGTTCGGATCGTCCATTCCGATGAATTCAATCCGTTTAGGATGGTAAATCTCATAGTATAGGCTCTTGACCTCGTTGTTGACTTTGACAGCGATGGGATGAAATCCCAATTCTCCGTCCAAACTCTGAAGAATCTCCCAAATAGGAGTGCCTGCGGCCCGGATAAGCCTTCTCCCTGTATTTACACAATTTATTTCAACAGTCCTTGGCATAGTATGTCAGTGAGAAAATATGATAACCATTTTCCGCAAAGATAAGAATAATCGACCGTCTCAAAACAGTTTCCAGGAAGATTGTGGAATCTGTTTCGGAACGGTCGGTCATAAACTGTTGGAAAGAGACAGGTTTTCAGTGGCGGCGCTGCTGTTTGCGGCGGGTATTCCGTTTTTTGTTGCTCTTTTTCTTAATCAGGTAATAAGCGATAATGGCTGCAACGACAGCGGCCAGCACAATCCAAATGCCGATTCCGAGGTTGTCGCCCTTCACTCTCGACCACATGGCCAGCATAGCTTCGACGCGGTCGCCTGTGTCGTGCATCATGGCGCAACGGTTGATGACGGTGATATCGGGATATTGGACGGGGTTCAAACAGACATCGTGGCCGGTCTCGCCGAAGAAATAGGTGGCGTCCAGAGGCTCGAAGCGGGTGCTGTCCTGCATGGCCTCCAGTACTTCCGGTGAAGCGATGGCGCTGACATAGCCGATGGCATCCATATTCCGGACGGCAATGTCGGAGCGGCAGAGGAAATTGATGAAATATTTGGCAGCCTTGACGTTCTTGGCGTATTTCGGGATAACCCAACCGTCAAACCAGACATTGCTGCCTTCTGCCGGAACCTGATAATCGAGGCTGACACCGATATTGCGTGCTTCTTCGATGGCCCAAACAGCGTCACCGCTCCAAGTCATATTGAGATAGCCTTTCTCCTTGGACATCATTTCCTTGCCGAAATCAGCCTCCCAGCCGGCCACAATCTCCTTGACTTGTTTGAGATAGGTCTCAACCAGTGCGATGGATTCGTCGGAGGAATCATACATAAGCTCGTCCATGGTGACTTTTCCGCTCTTCAGCTCATCTTGTTTGAGATACATCAGAATCGGTCCGTAAACATCGCGGAAAGCGTCTTTCATGAACAGTTTTTTGTCAAATTTCGGGTTGGCCAGAGTCCCCCAGGTCAAAGCCTCTTCTTTAGTGACATATTTGGTGTTGTAGAGCAGGCCGGTCGTTCCCCACATATAACCGACGGCATAATCGTTGGCATCCTTGCCGCTGCCATCGATTTTCTTGAAAACGTCAATGATGTAGGGTGAGATATTCTCATCGATATAGTTGGGAGTATCCCCGAAATCGCGGTCTATCGGCAGAAGCAGATCATTGCGCAGCATCCGCTCGATAATATAGTCGGAAGGGCAGACAACGTCATATTCCTCATGTCCGCGCTCAATTTTGGCAAGCATCACCTCGTTGATGTCGAACAACTGATAGATAACGTGGATTTCTTCTCCTGTCTGTTCCTGATACCATTGTTCGAATTCAGGAATAACATCCTCATCAATATAATCGGCCCAATTGTAAACTTTCAGAATGTTCTCGCGTTCGGTTTTAGCGCCGGAGACAGAGAAACTGAAGGCAAATACTGCCGTCAAAAGGAGACAAAGAATTTTTTTCATTGCGCTTTTTGAGTTTTGCGTGAACGTAAATTGATGATAATCAAAAGAATAAGGACTACTGTAAAAATAATGGTGGAAAGCGGACGTAGCTCGGGGGTCAGACCGCCTTTCCGGGCATCGGCATAAATGTACGTTGAAAGGGTCTCGATACCCTGATTGCCGATGGTGAAGATGGTGACGGCAAAGTCATCGATGGAGAGGGTGAATGCCAGAATAAAACCGGAAATCATTCCCGGGCGTATTTCCGGAAGAATCACTTTCCGCAGAGCCTGGAAAGGAGTGGCACCCAGATCGAGCGCCGCTTCGTAGATGTTGGGATTCATCTGGCGGAGTTTCGGCATCACACTCAGGACCACATAGGGTGTGCAGAATGAGATATGGGCCAGAATCACAGTGGTATATCCCTGTGTCAGGCCGATACTGACGAACAGAATGAACAACGAGATACCTGTAATGATATCGGGATTCAGAATCGGGATGTTGTTCAGAAAATAGATGGTCTGCTTGCGCAGTTTCCGTTTTCCGTTTCCGTGCATGTCGTAGATGCCGACAGCGGCGAAACTGCCCAGAATGGTGGAGACAGCCGCTGCAATCAATGCAATGACAAAAGTGTTGCGGATAGCGTCAATCAGGGAATGGCGCACGCCTCCTTCGAAAAGGTTCGAATAAAGTTTGAAGGAGAAGCCGCTCCAATTGCCCAGAACCTTGGCCTCGGTGAACGAGAAAATCGCGATGATGATGATGGGGGCATAGAGCATCAGCAGCAACAGCCAGATATACGATTGGGATAAAAACTTTTTCATCAGATCAATCCTCCTCCATCGTTTTGGCTGTCATCCCTTTGGAAAAGACTGGTGACCCCTATGATAATCAACATAATAAGAGCCATGGCAGCACCATAGTTCCACATGCCGTTGTTGATGGTCTCCTGAATGGTGGTTCCAAACAGTTTGATATTGTTCATCGTCAGCAGTTCGGCGATGGCAAAAGTCGAGATGGTGGGCATAAAGACCATCATGATGCCGCTGACCACTCCCGGTATCGAAAGCGGGAAGGTGACTTTGCGGAATACCTGCGACGGTGTGGCACCTAAATCCTGGGCGGCTTCGGTGTATGAGATATCTGTCTTCTGCAAGGTGTTGTAGATGGGATAAATCATAAACGGCAGGAAATTATATACCATACCGAATAACAGGGCGCCTTGTCCGAGCGGAAGGCGCAGGAAATCAAACAAGGCCACCGTCGCCAGGGTACGGACCAGAATATTGATCCACATCGGCAAAATGAACAGGACAATCGTAATACTCGAACGGTTCAGCTTCGGATGGCTCAGAATATAAGCGGCCGGATAACCGATGAGGATACACAACACCGTGGTGACGAGAGCCACGCCGATAGAGTAGATGAAAGTGTTCACCGCCTCGGGCGTCTGCGCGAACTTCACGAAATTATCCAACGTGAAATGTCCTGTGTCTCCGTCACGGAAAGCATACACGGCAATCATGACCAGCGGCAGCGCGACAAAAAGAATCAAAAACACCAGATAGGGTGTAGCCCAGGTAGATCTTCGAATCATCATGGCACAAACTATTTTTTGCTGATGCGGATTTTCCCGGGAGCTATCGTGATACCGACCAAGTCGCACTTATCCCAAATATCGTTGGTATTGACGAATAAATCGTCACCGTCGTCCGTCCGTATGGTAAGATGATAGTGGTTGCCTTTGTACAAGATGAAATTGACCATACCGCCCAGTTCGCCGGCATTATGGTCATCGAGCAGTTCGATATCCCCGAAATCAACCTCCACCAGCACTTCTTCACCGTTGGAGAAGCCGCTTTCCGGACACTCGAATTCGGTGCCGAGCATGGAAACGTGCGTCGCATCTTTCATAACGCCGTCGAAGGTGTTGCAGACCCGCTCTTTCCGCATTACCTGAATGTTCTCTGGCTCCACGCGAATGCCGACCCGTTCTCCGACCTCAAACTTACGGTAGTCCTGAGCCATCAGCTCATATCCGGCTTCAGTATTGAGAAATATCTGATAATAAACGCCTTTGAATGTGCACGAAGTCACTTGGCCGTAAAGGCCTGCCTGCGATTCCGTGGAATTCAAAACGATGTCTTCGGGCCTGATGACGACGTCCACGGGTGTATGGCAGCCGAAACCTTCGTCGATGCAATCAAATTCGTGCTCGATGAACGATACTTTACGGTCTTCAATCATCAAGCCGTCGAGAATGTTGCTTTCCCCGATAAAATCAGCGACGAAAGAATTGACAGGCTCGTTGTAAATATCAGTAGGAGTTCCGATTTGCTGGATATGGCCTTCGTTTATCACGACTATCGTATCGCTCAGGGTCAGTGCCTCCTCTTGATCGTGCGTGACATAAACAAAAGTGATACCCAAAGACTTATGCATTTCTTTCAACTCAATCTGCATATCTTTCCTCATCTTGAGGTCGAGGGCGGCAAGCGGTTCATCCAATAACAGCACCTGAGGCTGGTTGACCAAGGCGCGCGCAATGGCGACCCTCTGCTGCTGTCCGCCGGAAAGAGAGTTGACGTCGCGATCTTCATAATCGGTCATACTCACCATTTTCAGGACCTTGCTCATGCGTTTGTCAATTTCCTCTTCCGGCACTTTTTTCAATTTCAGGCCGAAAGCGATGTTGTCATAGACATCCAGATGGGGGAAAAGCGCATAACGCTGAAATACCGTGTTGAGAGGACGCTGATGTGGCGGCACTTCGGATATTTCTTTCCCGTTCATGTAGATACAGCCTTCAGAAGGCATGTTGAAACCGGCGATAATGCGGAGAAGGGTGGTTTTCCCACAGCCCGAGGGGCCAAGAAGGGTAAGGAATTCTCCTCGCTTGATTTCGAGATTGATGTCACTCAAAACTGTTTTGTCGCCGAAAGATTTGCTTAGATGCTCAATTTTGATGATAGGAGTGTCTTGTGCCATGCCCGTCAAAAGCTGAAATTGAAAAAATAAGTGGCTCCAAACGTGAGCGATACAGAATTTCCGAGTTGATTGTTGTATCCGGCTACGGCGTGCAGGCGCAGATCCTGACTGTCGCTTAAGGGATAAAAGTGGGCAGCCGCACCGCCGAAGAAATAGTCTCCGTCTTCAAGAATGGAGATGGCGGCACCACGCTCCTTTTCATAACCGCCCTTTACAAGCAGGTCGAATTTATCGCTGGGGGCGTAGGCGAAACTCAAAACTCCGGAGAACTCGTCAAAATCGCGCCATCCTTCTTCGTGAAGTCTTGAGGAACGGTACATAAGATCCACTCCCAGAGTGCAGTCTCCGAAAGCGAACTGTTGTCCGACGGAAAGAATATTCAGGAAATGTTGAGGCCGGTATTCAATCATATTGACAGAGCAGATGCTCGGAAACTTCTCATCTTCGCTGCGATAGTACAACGAATAGGACGAAAGTCTCCCATTTCCCGAACTGAATATGTTTTCTCCCGGCCATTTGCAGAATGGTTTTTCAGAAAAGGGCGAGGATGAAAGCTGAAAGGCTACGGAAGTTTCCTCGTTGAAATAATAGGCAAGTTTTCCACCCCATTGATAAACAGGGAAATAGTTCCAAAAATAAGACTGGAGGTCGAAATGGCAGTTGAAATCGTATTCGTCGATTTCAAAGCCGCCGATAAGCATGACATCTTTTCCAAGAGTCAATTCAAAATCTCCGAACGAACAAGTGATGTTGGCCCAATCGGTCCAGGAGGTGGCGTCGGAATGGAAAGTGTTCTGATATAAACCCGCCGGTTCCTCAGAGAACCAGTGGTTACAGATGGAATAAGAAAAATGAGAACCCAAATTGCCGTCTAGCAGGGTATAAACCGAAGAATTTCCGAAGGTGAAACCGCTTTCTCCTTCTTGATTAAGTCGAAGGACCGGATTAGCGTCAAAGCGAGCCACGGCGGAAAACTCCGCGTTATTCCCGGTCGACTCAGCCCATAGTGCAGAGCCTAGGCTGCAGCACAGCAAAAGTGCTGACAAAACAATTTGTTTTTTCATTTTTCATAAAATCGGGTTAAAGTTAATACTGCGGCAGGAGTATGGTTGTCCTACACCAATTTCGCTGCAAAAGTAGTATTATTCATCGTTATTTTTCATTTTTTACAGAAAATATACATGAATGGACATTATTTTTGCTGTCAAAAGTTCTTATAATGATGAAAAACAACTTTTATCTGATATGGACATTATTTTTCTTCATGATAGTGTCCCGTCCTGTCATGGGGCAGAAGCCTCTATTTCCGGGATATGAACTGGACCGTGATATGCCTGTTTTTCTGGATGCCATCAAGGAAGAACTCACGTATCCGATGGCCTGGGGCAACAGTCCTGTCCGTCGTTTCTCAAAATGGCGTCAAACCGCTCGTGAGACCGTATATCGCGAAATGCTGGCCCCTCCACGTCCGGCAGTGGCTTATGATATGGCAGTTTTGTCAGAAGAGCACCGGAATGGCTATACGGCAAAAAAGATTCAGTTCAACCTGACTGCCTATTCCCGCGTCACCGCCTATTGGCTGATTCCAGATGGCGAAGGCCCATTCCCTGCCGTGCTGCTTCTTCATGACCACGGAGGACATTATACCATCGGAAAAGAAAAAATGATTCGGCCTTTTGACGTTCCGGAGGCGGTCCTTTCAGATGCTGATCAATGGGCGGCGCAATGTTATGGAGGTCAGTACGTGGGAGATTATCTGGCTGCGAACGGATATGCGGTTATGGCAGTGGACGCTTTGTATTGGGGCGAGCGAGGTCAAAAGGACAGAGCCGACGGAAATCAATATGCAGCGTGCGCAGGCAATTTCCAGATGCTGGGTCGCAGTCTCAGTGCTTTTATGAATTACGAAGATGTCTATACCGCTGATTTTTTCTCAACACTCCCGCAGGTCGATGCCAAAAGAATCGGATGCATGGGTTTTTCCATGGGTGCGTATCGTTCGTGGATGCTCTCTGCTTTAAGTGATGACATCGCGGCCGGAGTGGCTGTCTGTTGGATGAATGTCACAGATGTCCAATTGTCGTGGGAATATGGTAGAGAGAGTGGTGGTTTTGCCAACTGCCTGCCAGGATTGCGCCGCTACCTGGATTATCCCCATATCGCATCCATTGCCTGTCCCAAGCCGATGTATTTCCTGAATGGAGAACAAGACAAACTTTTCGAACCCACCGGCGTGCGGAGAGCTTTTGATGAAATGCATTCCGTTTGGAAAAGTCAGGGAGTGGATGACCGTCTTCAGACGCAATTGTGGGACATGCCTCACGATTGCGGCATAAAAGTGCAGCAGAGTATTCTGGAGTTTTTCCAAAAATGGCTCTGACCGGTAGGACCGGGGAAGTCAATAAATGTCTTTGGTGTTTTTCAAAGCCCATGAAGGCATGACGTAGCCATCTTCTTTGCGGTGGCTGTCAATGCTCAGGGCACGGCCGTTTTTGAGATATTCCTCTGTAAACCACTGAAATTCAGGCAAGGTTCTTGACCCGAATCCGGCGACATCGTGTCCAAGCCCATCGTAGTGAATCGCGAAATACGGAAAGTTGTATTTTTGGAAACGGGGAACGAGGCTTTTGGTTCCGAACATTCCCAGGTTCAAAAAGTGGATTTTGTTATAGTTGACAATCTTGTCATTTGTCCCGTGAGCGAACAGCGTCGGAGCGGGGCTTTCCTGATAATCGACTTTGCCTTCGCGTGAGAAAATGCCGCCGGAGTAGGAGACAACCCCTGCGAACTTGAAGCCTTCGGGCAATTCCGCCGTCCAGTCGCTGTGGTTGGCGCGGCAATAATCGCATTGAAGCACCGTTATGGCTCCGGCGCTCGAACCGCAGGCGATGATTTTGTCGGCTTGGATGCCCAATGAGTCCGCATGGCCGACCAGAAACGCCACAGCGGCGGAACAATCCTCAACGGCCATACGGATGGCATTCTCAATGGTCGGTATCATCTCCAATTTATGGGTGAAACGTACACCTTTCATTCCCAGACGGTAATCTATGGCGGCGACATCGTATCCGAGTTCCGACAGTTCATGGAAATATGCGACGTTCCCTTTTGAATGTATGGACCCCGAAGAGAAGCCGCCTCCGAAAACATAAAGCACACAGTATCCGTTGGCATTGTCACCGGCGCGGTAGAGATTCATTTCCAGCTTCGTGCTGTCGCGTTGAACATAATAACAGCTCTCTTGTGCGTTCAATGTGAAGAAACATCCACATAGCCAAAGGAGTAGTAAAAAATGCCGTCTCATATTTTTTATTTGAACTGATTACAAAGAAAACGAATTAAATTGTTCTATTAAAATTATTTGTGCTAAATTTGCGGCTCGGATTCGCGCATCAACTTTTAACTTAACCAATAAAACAATGAAAAAGAACGTAATGATTGCCGCCTCTATGGTGGGTGTCGCTTTGATGGGAATGACCTTTGGCAGCTGTGCCACCGGTTCCGGAGAAAAAGGACAGAATGATTCGACGATTGTCGCAGAAGAGGAGGCTTATGCCGAAGAAGCTGAAGCCCCTGTCAAAACCAAAGCTAATGTGAAGCCCATCGGTGATTTGACCGACAGTATCAGTTATGCATACGGTGTCGGTATTGCCGATAACCTGAAAGAAGCTTTTGAATCCATGCCTTTTGAAGTGGATAAGAAAGTATTTCTGAAAGCTTTCGAAACCGCTCTTGCCGGTCAGACCGACAAACTGAAAATCCAACCCGATCAGGCTTATCAGGTATTCCAGCATTGCATGATGAGCATCCAGAAGCAGAAAGCTCAGGACAACAAGAAGGCTGCTGCCGATTTCATGGCCAAGAACGCCGAGCGTCCCGAAGTCACCACCACGGCTTCCGGTCTCCAATATGAAGTGATTTCCACTCCCGAACTCGAAGAAGGTGTTGAGCCTGTCAAGCCGACTGTCAGCGACCGCGTAAGCGTTCATTATCACGGAACCCTGTTGGACGGTACTGTATTTGACAGTTCCATCGAACGTGGCAACGCCGCTCAATTCGGTGTCGGTCAGGTTATTCCCGGTTGGCAGGAAGGTCTGCAGCTGATGCCTGTCGGTTCGAAATACAAATTCTACATCCCCTCCGACCTCGCTTACGGCGATCAGGGTGCTGGCGATGCCATCGAACCGGGTCAGATGCTGATTTTCGAAGTGGAGCTTCTTGACATCATTTCGCAGGAATAAGCGATTTCATATCAGAACCAAGCCGCATAATCGGCTGTTTCAAATACAGCAGGACCCTTGCTACAGTAATCTGTGGCAAGGGCCCTGTCTTGTTCGGGGCTTCACATATTCTCCAACGCTTAGAAGCCGGATGCACCATAAACCAGCCTCTCAGCATCCGAATTTTTTCAGAATGCTCTCTTTGTCGCTCTGCAGTTGTTTGGCCAAATCCAGGGTGGAGCCGAACGTGCTTTCCGGTCGCAGGTAATCTAAAAAGCGGACTTGGATGGCTTGGCCGTAAATATCTTGGTTGAAGTCGAAAAGATGCACTTCGATGCTGCGCTGCGGGCCATTATGGAGGGTGGGACGGCAACCGATATTGAGCATCCCCAGCCATTGTCTTCCGGGCATCAGAGCGGGTAACCCTACTTGTACGGCGTAGGCTCCGTCCTTGGGGATGAGTTTCTCGGGAGAAGTCTGGATATTGGCCGTGGGGAAACCGAGCTTGTGGCCGTTTTCAAAACCACTTCTCACATAGCCGTTGAGGCAGTAGGGGTATCCCAGCAATTGATTGGCTTCCGTGATGCGTCCTGCTTCAAGCAGTTTCCGAATTTCAGATGAACTGACCGGAACACTCGGAGCCCCTTCCACCATAGACGGTGCTCCAGCTGAAATCACCTCGATACCGCATTGCCGGCCATATTGTTGATATTCGTTCAAGCCTTCCTCCTTGCCCGGTGTCCGTTTGCCGAAATGATGGTCGTACCCGATAAGCAGATATTTGACATGGAAGCGTCCGACAAGTATCTCTTTCATGAACTCTTCTGCGGAAAGTCGGGCGAGTTGGGGTGTGAAATCGAGCATTTCGATGCGGTCGGGTCCGCTCGCTTTCAGCAAAGCCCGGCGCTCTTCATTGTCAGTGAGCAAGCCGGGTTGTCTTCCATTTCCGACAATCTGTTTCGGATGATTTTGAAAACTGACCAGCAACGAGGGCATCCGCTTTTCTACCGCAAGTGAATTCATCTTGGAAATCAGGTCTTTATGTCCTTGATGCACGCCATCGAAAAAGCCCATGGTAGCGACGCAGGCCTTGACGGGACGGTCGTATTTGCCGCTGTCAACTTCCTGCATGATTTCAGGGAAAGCCTTTCGGCAGAAATTTTCAGAAGTCTCCGGTTGGAATGTTCTGAGACCTAATTCTCTGGCTGTCTCACAATTGGCAGGCCCGTCGTCAATCAGCAAGGTCTCTTCCGGTTTGATGCCGGAGTCTTGTATGATATAGTTGAAAATTTCTTTTCCCGGTTTGGAATACCTTATTATATAGGAATAATAACTTTTCTCAAAACATTCTTCCAAAGGATAGCCGCTTTGCTCAAACTTTGCCAGCGCCCTTCTGTGGATGGGATTGGTATTACTCAGAAGGAACAGGTGGTATTTTCGGCTGAGGGCATACACCAATCGGATTTTATCGTAGGGGACGTCACCCATGGCTGAAAACCATGCCTTTTCGATTTCCAACTCCAATTCCTCATCGGAAAACCGCTTTGAACGTTCATTTCCGATCTGACGTATGAATTCACGGACCCTCTTGAGAAAAGTCGCCTGGTCGATGTCTCCATTCTCGAAGGCTCCAAAGGCATCCTTATGACCGTAGGGGGTCAGATATTGTTCCACTCCTTCAAATCCCAAGGCCGTCAGCTGGTCTATACAGGTCTGTTGTTTCAGATTGACCAGCACGCCGCCGAAATCGAAGATGATATTTTTTATACCGTCAAGGTCCATATTCTCTATTACCTGTTTTGGATTGATTTAGAAGCTGTTTAAATTTGTTTCGAGTTTTTTTGTGAACGGTGTTTGGGAACGGTTTTGCCTATCGTTTTGCGTAAAATAGCGGGCTATTTAGGCAAAAGGATGGGCGAAACAGGCCAAAAAGAGACTCAAAAAAACCGAAAACACCATTATAGTATTTTTGTTGTAAGAAATTTAAACAGCTTCTTATACGGGTCATAAAAATATTTTTGAAAGAAATCAAAACAGGTTTTATATCTGACGGCAAAGATAGCGTTTGCAGGTCGTATGTCATCAGAAAAATAAAAAATTGGTGAGGATTTTCAAGTATTTTTGATGATTACGAAACCTTTATCGGCGGTAAAATATTTTTCAAATTCGGAAAAATGTGTAATTTTGCACCAGAAACCGATGAGGGAAAAGAATGTCCGTCAAGGAGTTCCTTTGTTTTTCAAGAAAGTTTCAAGGGCCTATAGCTCAGTTGGTTAGTAGCACCTGACTCATAATCAGGGGGTCACAGGTTCAAGCCCTGTTGGGCCCACATCGGAAATCAAGAAGCTGTTTTAATTTGTCCGATAGAGATTTTTCTGGACTTTCCGAGTGGATTTTTCCCGTTTCCCGATGACGAATAGCGGGCTGTTCGAAGAGGAAAAGGGGGAAAGACGCCGGGAAGACAGGAAAAGTACATCGAAAACACCATAAATTATTGTTGTTGTAAGAAATTTAAACAGCTTCTTATTTCGGGAACAGTTTGTCTGTCGCTTTTGTTGTTGGAAATCAGTGAAAAAACGGCTTCTCAGGGAAGAAAAACACAAGCCGGTTTTGGTCGGAAATGCTGGAAAAACGAAAATAATCTGTTTTTTATTTGGATACTATTGTAAATTGTTTCTAATTTTGCGGTAGCTAACTAGCCCAATGGCGTACTTCTGCTTCAGGAAGGGGATTCTTCCTCTATGCCTGAGGGTAAGTCCGTAGTATGGGTGGGGTGGGCAAGACATATTTGTAGACGTTACTTGGCGTTTATCTTTCGCGTTCAAACTTCGCAACTTTGATAATCAATCGAAAGATACGGCAACGGTGAGCGTCCATTGTCTGATGGCGATATTGTATCTATCTACGTTATTGACGTGGAGTGAACTGTATAGTGCTTCGGCGTGGGCTAGTGCGTTGCTTATCCTGATTGATAGGCAGCGAAGGCCTGAACGCGGGGTAGGCAACAGTGGATCTCCCACGTCTTTTTTGTTTCCTGTTCGGAAAGGGTAGTGCCGGACGCATAGAACCGCAGCATGACGACTGCATTTCTGAGAACGGCACACCAGGCCATCCGCACATCATTGTCCGATAACTCCCGGACGG
>JAZRWU010000022.1:0-5600 GCA_045599885.1 Bacteroidales bacterium
AAGGATAGAACTCTGAACGGCATTTTCTTCTTCATCAAGCACGGACATGTCAAGATTATTTGGCGTGTGGATGAAAATTTCCTTGACATCCGTCTTCTTGGAATATGAGATTCTGATTTTTGTCCCGGCGGTGGCTGTGACAATCAAAAGGCTCTCTTCCAGAGTATGAGAGATATGGTCAATCGATATCGAAGACATGTTGAATTTCATGCAGAAACTGTTGATTTTCGCCATCATCCCATAATAGTCGTACTTTTCCGACCAGATTTCATAATTGAACTCGTGGATGCGGTTGATGAATTTCCGCGTATGCTCTCCGACCGGATTGTCGAATATCTGTTCAGAGTTGCCTTCTTCGTAAATAACACCTTTATCCATGTAGAACACCCGAGATGATACTTCTCTGGCGAATGCCATTTCATGCGTGACAATAATCATAGTCAGCCCTTGTCTGGCAAGCGTGCTGATGACGCCGAGCACTTCACTGACCATTGTTGGATCGAGGGCCGATGTCGGCTCGTCGAAAAGGATGATTTCCGGATCCATGGCAAGGGCTCTTGCAATGGCCACGCGCTGTTTTTGACCGCCTGAGAGTTGGTCGGGGAAGGCATAGGCCTTTTCCGAAAGGCTCACTAATTCCAGCAGTTCCATAGCCTTCGCTTCGGCCTCCTCGCGATTCTTCTTAAGCAATTTGATGGGTGCGAAAGTGATATTGTCAAGTACGCATTTGTCGTTATACAGATTGAACGATTGAAACACCATACCCATCTTACGACGTAGCAACGGAACATTGGCGCCAGGTGCGAGGATGTCCTGACCGTCGATGATGATGCTTCCTCCGTCGGGGGTCTCAAGAAGGTTGAGACACCTGAGGAATGTGCTTTTGCCGACCCCGGAAGGCCCAATTACACTGATGACTTCACCTTTGCGTATCTCGGCATTCACATCTTTCAGAACTTCCAACTTCGCGCCGTATGCTTTTTTGAGGTGGCTGACTTTTATGATGACGTCTTTGTCAATTGTTTCCCCGTCAGTGGAAGACGGTTCGCGTTTATTCCGGCGGACAAGTGCGATGGCAATAGATATACCTATTAAAGCCAGAACTGCCCAGAGAAGCATATTGAGGCTCTTGTTTGCATCGGCAGGACTCTCTGTCGTCTTCTTGATGAGTGCGACCAGATGACTTGTCGAATAAGGTATCTGAATGACCATTTGGCTACGCTCTTCTGTCAGAGAGATGGATGATAGTGCCAAATCGACTTTTTCGCTTGTAAGGCTCGGCAGGAGAGCTCCAAAGTCCATGTTTACGAATTCTATCGGACGTCCGATTTCTTTGGCAAACAGTCTTGCCAATTCCGGTTCATAGCCGTCATACTGGCCGTCCTGCATGAAATTCAGAGGAGGATTGGTGGCCATCATAGCCATTCTCAACGGTTCTCCTTGGCTGACAGTCTCTATGTCGCGGTGGCTTTCCTTGAGGTCGCAACTTGCCCACCTGCGGCTGATTTCCTGATTCTCGCCGCTTTCGTTCATTTTGGAAATGAATTGTTGGAACTCATCGGCGAGAGCCCGGTTGCTGAAACTGAAACAGGCGGCAATAGGCATTGTCGGATAGTGAGTGGGTATGCTGTCAAGTTCGGGATGCTCTTTCAACGGCATCAGAGCGAGAATATCATCCACAATAAACGCATCGGCCTGTCCCCTAAGCAAGGCTTCTGTCGCATCCACGTCGGTATTGAAAGGCATCAGACATTTGGATCCATAGTCTTCAATCACCCATTGCTCAGTCAGCGCTCCGTGAATGACGGCTATGTGTTTGCCGTTCAAATCCGATTCGGAAGTAATGGCTCCTGAATCAGACACCTTTCCACAGGATGCCATAAGGAGCAGCAGCACGAGAGAGAGTGCCGCAGTTCTGGAAGATTTCCTGTGTCTTGGTCTTGTGAAAACCTTGAGAAGTTGACCGATTCCCCACGCTATCAGAAAATAGACAATAGCGATGACAATGAGTGGGAAGAAGGCGTCGAAAGTACGGGAACGGATAATGTCCGAGGATTTTGTGAGGTCAATGACCGCTACGTATCCAACGATGGAGGTGCTCTTCAGCAGGTTTATGATTTCGCCGAGATAGACGGGGACGACATTGCGGATAGCCTGCGGAAACACAATGAAGAAGAAAGTTTGAGCTTTGGTGAATCCCTGAGACAATCCAGCCTCGGTTTGCCCCTTGTCGATGGAGTTGATGGAGGTGCGGAGCATTTCCGCCATATATGCCGAGGTGTTCATGGCAAAAGTGACGATTGCCACAAATACTCCCGAGGTGTTGAGGGGCGCCATGACAACGTAGTACATAATCATCAGAATGACCAGTACCGGCGTTCCACGCATAATCTCTATATAAACTTTGGCTATGTTGCGGACCCATTTCTTCTTGTGCATACGCATCCAGCAGATGCCTCCACCGAGCAGCGAACCGAGGAGAACCGCAAATATCGTGATAATCAAAGTGGTCTTCAAACCATCCAATATCAGCAGATATCTTTTTTCATGGATGAAATTACGGAGAAAAGAATCGGCGATGCCCTGCCAGAACGAAGATGGAGCCATAAAACGTGATTGATGTAAAATAGTGTATTAACTGTTGATAAACACAAAGATATAGAAAAGACTGTCAAATACAAAACAGATAAAGAAAAGCCGGACAGCTTTTGTAAAACTGCCCGGCTTGAGAGTAGTGGGGGGGCGAAAACCCTCAGCGTTTATTCGTTCTTGAAAGAGTAACCATTGGTGAATCCGCCGGTGGAAACGGCGTTCGGAGTATAAGGCCACAAATATATCGGAGCGCTGACATAATCGTAGTCATAGAACAGATACTTCAGATATTCATCGGATTTCTCGACCAAAGTGTTTCCCCAATCCACTTTCTTGTATCCGTCGGCTTCGAGTGCGGCGGCTTCTTCGTCAGAAATGCGGTTGAACAGACCCTTGATGGCAAGGTTGGTGAGATCACCGGCTTTGAGACTGGAAACAGAAACGCCTTTGGAAGCAGCCAGACCTGCCCAATCGTCGTTCTGTCCACGCCAGCCTGGGAAGAGAACAGGATCGCTCTCGTCGGGACATTGGGTGGTCAGGCGATAACCGTACAGAGCCTTGGCATCGACAGTTTTGGTCCAAAGGTAGCTGGAAATGACATTGCCATTGGCAAACTCATAATAACCCTGGCTGGCCAGGCCGTCAATCATGTTCTTGGTCATGTCCTTGATGTTCTTGATGGCCTCCGGCAAGAAACCGGTACGAATCAGGGTCCAACGACGGTCACCTTCGCCAGCGAATTCAAATCCGCGTTCTTCGATAACGGCTCTCAGCAAACTGCCGCAAGAAGCGATGAATTTATCCGTGTTGGCCTTTCCGGCGGGGAAGGAACGTTCACGGACGAGCTTCAGATATTCCTTGGCGGGTCCTTCTTGTCCCAAAACGGCACAGATTTCGGCATAGCTCAGATACATTTCAGAGATACGCATATACGGACCGTTGATACCTGAAGTACGTTGCTTCTGGATATAGGGGCTGCTCATACGGCATTCGTCCCATTTATTGAGAGTCAGACCGCCGCCTGCGGCTTTGGAGTTGGGAGTGAAAGGAATGAGCACTTCGGCTCCGGCACCATCGCTGCCCGTTACGCAGACACTGACATCACGACGCATATCGTTGGGATCGAACATACCATAAAAATAAGCGGGATTGATACGGCCTTGACCATAATCTTTGCAGGGGAAGGCATTCGAACCGCCACCGCTGGAGACACGTCCGTATGAATAAGGACGGGCATCGTTACCGGTACCTTGGGTCATAGCATATTCGTAGATGGATTCGTCAGCATAGGTCAGATCGTTCATCTGCTGGAAGAAATACTGATAAGGATTGCCGAATTGCTGTCCTTTGGCTCCTATGGCACGAGGATCGGAGGAATGGAACACCACACCGTTTCCGGGATTGGCCAGAAGGTCTTCGCAATACTTTTTAGCTTTTTGATAATAATCCAGATAGTCTTTTCGGCGTGCGTAAATGGCATTGTCGGCATTGGCATTGGGCTGGCCTTTCTGTTCGAACTCAAGAATATTGCCTTCTCCGTCTTTATAGAAATTCGGAAGGTCCATACGACGGGTCTGGTATCCGGCGGCATCAAGACAGATACGGACAATCATACCTTCTGCAAAAGTGCGCGAGAAAATATTCTTTTCCATCGTGGCATTCTCGCCTACACGGAACATGTGCGGAATGACAGTTTCCAGATCTTTGATGATGCAGTCGTAAATGGAATCACGGGGAGACAGGCCAGAGGCGCTTTCTCCGCTCTTGGTGGCGAAGGGAACATCGCCATAATACTTGCAAAGCTCACGATAGGCAATGGCCCGGGCTACCATAGCTTCACCGTAAAGTTGGGTGAATTCTGTGGGCTCTTCTTTGGCCATTTCCTCTCCAAAGTTGTTGGCACTCTGCATGGCGTTGATGACGGAGTTGGCCGAACCGATAAGGCTGAACAGATGAGTGTAGGCGCTTCCGGTTTCAGATTGATAAGACAACAGACCATACTCTTTGGCAAATGTTCCGTTTTGATACAGACATTCGGGATAATGACGTCCAGGCTGATTGGAGAAAGCTTCAGGATGACGTTCAATATCGGAGCCGCAGATGTCCAGAGCATAATACAGACCATCACCGAATACGTTGGAATTGGCGGCAGTACGCCATGCCTCATAGACTCCGTACATAGATGCGCGAGCTGTTTCCATATTGGAGAATACAAAATCAACGTCAACCACTGACGAAGAATTCGTAGTCAGGAATTCTGTGCAGGAGGTTGCGGCAAACAATCCGGCTGCAGCCAAGAAAGCAGAAAATATTTTTTTCATAATCGTAATCTCCTTTGTTTAGAATGTTAAGTTAAGGCCGAATGAATAACTCCTTGCCTTGGGATACGAGTTGTAATCGTAATAAGGAGTGGGGAATCCGTCACCTCCGGCATTGGTGTTGGTGTTGACATCGGGGTCAAGACCGGAATAGGAACTCAGACAGAAGAGGTTGGTTCCGGTCACATAGACGCGGAGGCTCTGGCAACCGAAAGAGTTCGTGAATTTCTTGGGCAATGTGTAGCCGACGGTCAGATTTTGGAGACGCAGGAAAGAGGCGTCTTCAAGCCAGTCGGAACTACAGATACCGTATTCGGAATACGGGAGAGCGTATTTGGCATTGGCATTGACCTGATTCCATTCATTGGGATCGGTAATCAGATAGATATCGCCCTTGCTGTCGGTATTGTAGGCGCGGACACAGTCCTCTACGTAGATCAGACGGTTTTCACCCAGCTGATTATCCTTGTTACCCATCATGCTGTGCATGGCGTTGGCATTATAAACGCAACCGCCGATCTGATAAGTGAAGTTGGCGGCAAAATCGAAACTCTTCCAATAGCCGTTGAAGCCGAATCCACCCATATGCTCGGGAAGCATGTGCCCGATGACGGCCAGATCATCGTCGTCAATATTGGGATTGTCGTTCTGGTTTTTGAATTTGGCAGCACCCGGGAAAGCCGTCTGACC
>JAZRWU010000023.1:0-1890 GCA_045599885.1 Bacteroidales bacterium
GATATGTGCAATGTTCAGGGAGAAATCAAATGGTATAAACCGATTCCTGCTTCCGAAATCGCCACCAACAGTGCCATCAGCGATGAGGATCAGAATTCAGGGTATTAGAACCTGTTTTGAATTGATTTCCCGATGACGAAGTTAATAACAAAGTATAATTGAAGAAAATGACAGTACGCATATATAGTTTTCTGATGATATTGGCGCTTGCTTTCGCGGCCGTTTCCTGCGAAAAGCCCTCCCAAGCCGATTCGGAATATGTTTTTGATCAGACGGCGGCTCAAATGGCGGCAGGCTCTTACGCAGGTGTGTTCACCCGGGTACAGGAAGGAACCGTGGATTCCGCATCGAATGTGGGAGAAATGGTCATTGAATTGTGTCAGGACCAGGATTCCAGCGGCCTTGCCGCCGATGTGGTGAAGATAAGCCTGGTCAGTCCGGAGTTCTCTCTCGACACCCAAGTGTCTCTGAATGTCTGTCACAGCAACGCCGACGTGCTTATGTTCAATACCAGTACCGGCAACGAATTGCAGAAACCGGTGGTGGGAAAGGTGTCGGAAGAAGGAAGTGCCGTCATCCGATTCACCCTCACTCAGCGCGTGGGACGCAGCAGCAAGAGCTTTATATATTCTTTTGAAGGCTTGATTCAAAAGTAAGGACAGACGCTATGAAGTCCAGAATCCTGTGCTGGCTGTGCCTGATGTCGGTTGCCGCGCTTCGGGCACAAGTGCCTTTCTATTTAGCTGACAATCTGATTGATACACAGGATGCCTCATCGTTGGGCCTTTCTACAGTCGAAGGAGCGGAAACAGTAGTGGTCTTTGCCCCCGGAGCGAAAACCGACCATTTCAGTCACGGGGTGGTGATGACATCGTTCAAGGAGGTACTTTATTGTATGTGGCAGAGTTCCGCCGCCACCGAAGACACGGACGATACCTGGGTGGCCTATGCCCGCAGCACCGATGACGGAAAGACCTGGTCTTCGCCGATGAAGCTCGCCTCTGTGTCGGTGGGATATTGTTCCTCCGGCGGTTGGTGGGTGAACGGAGATACGCTGGTGGCTTACATCAATGTGTGGTCGGCCAAAAGTACAGGCAAGAACACCAGTTTCAAGACCTCTGTGGATGGATTGAACTGGTCTGACCTGCAGACGGTCAAGATGGCCGATGGCAGCGATCTGAGTGGGATTTTTGAGCAGGATCCCCATCGTCTTCCAAGCGGACGCATCCTGAGCGCCGCCCATTTCACTCCGGGTTTGAAGCTCTGTCCGATTTATACGGACGATTCCTCCGGTGTGCGAGGCTGGAAAAAAGGCGTTTTCCATTATCAGGATAACGGAGCTCAGTCGCGGGAAATGGAACCGAGTTTCTATCTGAAACCGGGTTCGGACACTATTGTGATGGTGACCCGCGACAATAAGCAACCGGTCACTTACCGCAAAATGGCTTCCATCAGTACCGATCAAGCTGCCACTTGGACCGATGCTGTAGTGACTAATGTCCTGGACTCCAAAGCCAAGCAAAGTGCCGGAAATCTGCCCGATGGAACGGCTTTTCTGGCCAGTAATCCTACAGGTTGGTCCTTGCGCGTTCCTTTGGCTTTGCTGCTGAGTGCGGACGGCAACTGTTTCGATCATGGATATCTCTTGCGTGGTGCTGCAGACTTGCCGGCCAAGCGTTTTACCGCCAATTCGAGCAAAGGTTACAGTTATCCGAAATCCATGATTGACGGTGATTGGTTGTATGTGTCCTACGCAGTCAACAAGGAAGATGTGGCCTACACACGAGTGCCGTTGAAGGCTATCCGACTTCGGGCTCAGGACGCTCTCAATCCAAATAATACGGATGCTTTGCGTATGGCTTGTTCCGGTCGTGCCCTGAGGGTTTTGTT
>JAZRWU010000024.1:0-3938 GCA_045599885.1 Bacteroidales bacterium
GCTGCGTTCCAGCGTTTCGCGCACGGCGGTGACCGTATAGACATTGCCTTCGATGGCCACCACAGTCAGACAGACTCCGTTATGAGCCAGACTTTGGTCAATTTTCAATTCGGAACTGAAATCACATTCGAGACTGAGATGAAGATTTCCTCCGTCCCGCACCAATTTGACCACCTTAGCGGTTCCTTCCACTATTCCTGAGAACATATCTGATAATAATACTAAGTAATTCAAGTTTCAAATCCGTCGAGGATTGCAGGGCGAAGTTAGATAAAAAAACAGAAATATGTGTATATTTGCCCTTGCAATAACCCACCGTCTATGAAATTCCATTGCTCCAAGCTCCTGCGCTTTTTCGCATCACTAATCCTTATATTTTGTTTCACAGCCTGTTACAATGACACTGCCCTTTGGCGCGATGTCAATAAACTGCGGGAGCGGGTCACCGATCTCGAAACCACCGTCAACCAGCTCAACTGGAGTATCCAGACCCTCAAAAATCTGGTTTCCGCTCTCGAAAGCAAGGTGTATGTGGAAAGCGTCCTGCCTTCGGAGGAAGGCTACACTCTGGTTTTCAGCAACGGAACGGTCGCCAAACTTCGGCACGGCACACAAGGTCAGGATGGACAGACACCCATAGTGGCCGCTGCCCTGTTCAACCAGGTCTATTGCTGGACGGTGACTTACGGCCAGACCACGAGCTGGCTGACAGACGCTCAGGGCAACAAGCTGCCGGTCTGCGGGAAAGACGGCTCCGACGGTCTGGCGGGCGAGCCGGGTATCACTCCCGAACTGAAAATCGACGACGAGGGTTATTGGCGCATACGCTACGGTGCCTCATCTGATTTCCAATATCTGACCGACAGTCAGGGCAAGGCCATCAGCGCCATCGGTCCTCGAGGCGAGGACGGGAAAGACGGTGCGGATGGAGAGGATGGAAAGGATGGAGACTCCTTCTTTCAGGAACTCAAAGACGAAGACGACTGCATCCGTCTGATTCTGACCAACGGCCAGGAAATTTGTTTGCCCAAAGCCTCTCCCCGGCTCGATATCTTTTTCGACTCCGATGACGACAGCATTTCCTGTTCCTCGGGCGAGGTCGTAAGCATAGGATACACTCTCAGTTACGGCAACCGCCAGACACTTGTGAGATTACTGCCCTACGAGGGATGGGAAGCCCGTTTGGAAGCCACGGACGAGACTCACGGCAGAATTATCGTGACCGCTCCCGACCCGGTCTGCGACGGCGAGATTCTGGTTTTGGTATCGGACGGTGGAGAAAAGACAATTCTGCGCTCCTTATGCTTTGTCAGCGGGCAACTGCAAATCGCCAAAGATTTATATACGGTGGACCATACGGCCAGTTCTCTCCAAATCCCCATTCACACCGACCTCTCGTACCACTGTGAGCTGGGCGGCGCTTCTTGGATCACCCTTCAGAATCCGGCGCTGCGTTCCGCTTTCCACGACGACACACTTACTCTCAAGATTCAGAGCAATCCCGGCCAAGTGGTCCGCAAAGCCGATGTGAAACTGGTCAACAACAACGGACACACCATCCGGACCATCCGCATCTGGCAGGCCAACGGCAGCCTGAACGCCAACGAGATTCATTATTCCTGCAGCGATGCCGACACCTTGGAAGTCGATTTCTCCGGTTTCAGGCAGCAGCGGATCAGCCACCTCATGTTCGGACAGCACGGTATCATCAGTTTTGACGGCAAAATCGACCATATCGGCGAAAAAGCCTTCTACAAACAGCGGCGTCTGATATCGCTGCGGCTTCCCGCCCAAATCCGCAGCATCGGCGACTATGCTTTCTACGGCTGTTACTATTTGAATGCCTTCCTTGCTCCCGACATGCTGGAGACCATCGGCAACAATGCGTTCGGATCGTGCTATGTACTTCCCAGCCTGGAATTTCCGGAAGGCTTCAAGAGCCTCGGTGACGGCTGCTTCATGGACGACAGGGCTTTGTCAAGCGTTTATCTTCCCGCCACGACGGAAAAAATCGGCAGTTATGCGTTCAAATACTGTCATCAGCTCAGCGAAGTCCATTGTCTGGCACCGGAACCGCCGGTTTTGGGCCAAGAGGCCTTCAGCGACAACGCCGACAAACTCTGGTTTTATGTACCTTCGGAATGGCTTGAGATTTACGAAGACAATTTGTTCTGGAAAGGATTCGCACCCTATCTGACCGCCGAAGAAGAGTGATTTCCCCATTCCCCACACGAGACATTATGAAAAAAGCCTGTATTTTCCTTTTCTTAGCTCTGATCGGCCTCGACCTGAGCGCCCAGACATCCTCTTTCACACTCAATGTTCCCGTTCAGGGACTCTGTTTCGAGAAAGCCGTCGATATGAACGGTGCCACCGCCTTGGATGACCTTTCGAAGTACAATGCCGGAGCCGATTTCGTCTATGGTTTGCGTTTCATCCCCCAAGAGCGCATTCCAGGAGCCGGTTTTCTCAATGCTCTCTGTTCCATGCCTTTGCATCTGGCGGCCGGTCTCGGTGTCCATTACGGCTCAGCGCTGATTCAGCACGATGCCAGCACCACCAGCAAATTTTCCACATACGACAACGAGTTGCTGATTCCGCTTTTCGTCCGGGGAAAAATCGACATCAATCCCGGGATTATCTCGCCGTTCATCGCCTGTGACGCCGGTTATGCCTTCGCCATCCGTTCTTCCGAATACGGGCAGAAAGGCTGGTTCATCCAACCGCAGCTCGGCATCGACATTCACAGCGAATTGGCCGACCTCTACCTTGCCATCGGTCTGAACCGTCAAAACAGCTGTTACCGCTATTGCTACTATTTTTCTGACAAATACATTTCCGCCAACAATCCCGACAAAGTCATGATACTCCAACCCGTCAGCCAGGCCTTGAGTTTCCATATCGGCTTCCGGTGGTAGAAAGGATAAAACAAAAGGGATTTCAATCGAGATGTGAGAGCCAGGATTTGGGGGTGGTCTCCATAATCTGCTCGAAATTGCGGTAAAACGACTGGACGTGGTTGTAACCGGAGCGCATCGCCACCTCTTTGATATTGACATCCGGCTTTTCCGCCCGCATCAACTCCAAAGCGTACTCAATGCGGAGACGGTTGATGAAATCCGAGAAATTCTGATAACGGCAGGCGTGAATGCTGCTGGAAAGATAGGTGCGGTTGGTGGAGAGTTTTTCGGCCAAAGAGACCAGCGAGACCGTCGGATCAAGGAACATTTTCTCATCCTCTACCCTTTGGAGCAATTTCCGGTCGCTTTCGTTTCCCCGATCGGGAACAGTTTGTCCGACAGCCGGCTCATCCACCGTTTCCGGCATTTCGGGCGTTTCATCGGGCATCGTGGGCTGAGTGTCAAGGCGGAAGACAGTCATACCGAGCAGACATTGGAGCACGGTCAGAAACAGAAAGAGAACGATGCCCACCGGCAGATTGGAGGCAAGCCGTTCTTTCAGCCACAGCATCATCAAGACAACGGTGACAGAAGCCAGCATATATAACAATATCTGGCTCAAAGCATCCGAGGATTCGTTTTCCGTGTCGAAATATTCCGCCACCAGACGGTTGTAGCGCCACACATCCAAAGCCGCCCAGATGGAAAGCCCCAGCATCTGAACGCATAGAAATACCGTGAATATCAACGGAGAGTTCATCGTGGAGACTATCAGAGACGGCAGCAGAATCAGCCAATCCCATTTGGGGATTCCTCCTTTGACCGTATTCTCCCTCAGCGCGAGAAAAAACCAGGGAAAGACAAAAAGAGCCGCCGGACTGGGGAAAAACAAAGCGAAGGCAGACAGACACATGCCGGCCACCATAAGCAACTGGGATTTCCGCAAATTTTTGCTCAGAAAAATCCTCAAGGACCAAAACAAGAGGACACCCGCCAATAGGATTTGAAGAGCGAAATACATCATTTTCCAAAGAAGCT
>JAZRWU010000025.1:0-4980 GCA_045599885.1 Bacteroidales bacterium
TCGGCGACATCTGACCTCCGGTCATACCGTAAATGGCATTGTTGATGAAAATGATGGCGATGTTCTCACCACGGTTGCAGGCGTGGATAGTCTCGCAGGTACCGATGGCAGAAAGGTCACCGTCTCCCTGATAGGTGAAAACCAGTTTGTCGGGTTCGAGACGCTTCATAGCCGTGGCAATGGCCGGAGCACGTCCGTGAGCGGCTTCCACGAAATCCACATCCAGATAATTGTAGATAAAGACAGCGCAACCGACCGGCGAGACACCGATGGTCTTGTGTTCCATACCCATTTCTTCAATCACCTCGGCAATCATACGGTGAACCGTACCGTGGTTGCAACCGGGGCAGTAATGCATAACGTTGTCCTTCAACAACCTTGACTTCTGATAGACAAGGTTTTCGGGTGCTATGATTGAATTGTCCATGTCGTTTATTTTTTGTGTGAGAATCGGATGATTAGTTCTCCCAGTTTCAGCACCACGCCGACAATCATCAGAATGACCGCCAGATGGAGATTGTGTGAGAAATAACTGACCAGAGCCAGCACCAGAGCCAGCAGGCTCAGGACCGAAAGACCATATCTCAAACCGTTCAAATCCATATTACATCATTTGTTTCAAAGCGTCCACAATTTCTTCGGGAGTCGGAACCATACCGCCCATACGGCCGTAATGCTCGACGGGGACAGCGCCGTTGACTGCCAGACGCACATCTTCAATCATCTGACCGGCGTTCAATTCGACACAAAGCATGGATTTGGTCTGCTTGGCATACGATTTCAAGACTTCGGTCGGGAAAGGCCAAAGCGTGATGGGGCGGAGCAGACCCGCCTTGACACCTTCTTCACGCAGCAGTTCCACAGCCTTCTGACAGATACGGGCGGAACTGCCGAAGGCGACCAGCAAATACTCGGCATCTTCGCACCTGTATTCCTCATAGCGGACTTCCTTGGCTTCGACTTCGCGGTAACGCTCCTGACGGCGTACATTGTGAACCTCCATCTTGGCAGGCTCCAGTTCGAGCGAGCTGATGATGTTCTGGGCACGGCTGTCGGGTTTGCCCGTGACGGCCCAAGGCGACATCGAGACGATTTCCTCATCCGTAAAACGCGGTTTGAAAGGAGGAAGCACCACTTTTTCCATCATCTGACCGATCACACCGTCCGAAAGAATCATAGCCGGAATGCGGTAACGTAAAGACAAGGTGAAAGCCAGATCGACGAAATCGGCCATTTCCTGAACAGAATAAGGAGCCAGGACAATCAGATGATAATCACCGTGACCGCCTCCCTTGACCGCCTGGAAATAATCCGACTGGCTGGGCTGAATGGTTCCCAGACCCGGGCCGCCGCGTTGCACGTTGACAATCAGGGCCGGAAGATTGGCACCACACATAAAGGAAATACCTTCCTGCATCAGGCTGACACCCGGACTCGAGGAGGATGTCATCACTTTCTTGCCACAAGAGGCACCGCCATACACCATATTGATAGAGGCGACTTCGCTTTCGGCCTGAAGACAGACCATACCGGTCGTCTCCCAAGGTTTTTCGGCCATCAGCGTCTCCATAATCTCGGATTGCGGAGTGATGGGGTATCCGAAATAACCGTCACAGCCGCAACGGATGGCGGCGTGGGCAATGGCCTCATTGCCTTTCATCAAACGAACTTCTTCCATATCAGCACTTTACTTTATAGACCTTAATGCATCCGTCCGGACACATATAGGCACAACTGGCACATCCGATACAATTGTCGGGCTGCTTCATATACGCATAAGGGTAGCCCTTCTCATTCACTTCCTGCGAAAGAGCCAACACTTCCGAAGGGCAGGCATGAACACAAAGCTCACATCCCTTGCAGTGGTTGACATCCACTTCGACAGCTCCTTTAATTTTTGCCATTTTATCTTTCGATTAGGTTACAAGACGTCTTGAGACAAACCTTTTTCCTCCTCATTGGCGAAAAAACACGCTATGACGCCTTTACAGAAAAATCGTGCAAAGGTAGTCAAAATTACGGAGATAAAATCCTTATTCTTTCAAAAAATCTGCTTTACAACATATTTTTCCGAAAGCCGCCTGTCCATCCACTTCGTGATCGAAGAGGCCGTAAACCGAAGAACCGCTGCCCGACATGGAGGCATACACAGCTCCCAAATCGTACATCCGAGCCTTCAAATCGGCGATTTCGGGATATAGAGGGAAGATGCTCCGTTCAAAATCGTTGACCACGTGATCTCTCCAGGTGTCCACCGGAGCTTTCAGAGCCTGCCAAAGAGGGGATTCTTCCATGAATGAGAGCGGGGAAGCGGCTGTTTCCGTCACATGGAGCCCACGATAGGCTTCCTGGGTGGAAACATTCACCGGAGGCACCGCCAACACCAGAAACCAGCCTTTGAGCGACAAAGGAACCGGCGTAAGGACATCGCCGATGCCGGAAGCGAAAGCAGGACTGTTGTCAATGAAGAAAGCACAGTCCGCACCCAATCTGGAGGCATATCCGAGCATCTGTTCCCGCGAAAGTCCGAGTTTCAGATACTTGTTGGTCAACTTGATGAAAAAAGCGGCATCGGCCGAACCACCACCCAAACCGGCGCCGAAAGGGATGGCCTTGTGGAGAAAAATCTCCAAAGGGGGCATGTCCCAATCCGCCGCCATAGCGTGATAGGCCCTGAGAACCAGATTGTCTTCATCCTTACTCTCCAAAGGAAGGCCGGAAAGATGAAAAATCTCTTTTTCCGAAGGAACCGCCTCCAGAATGTCACGGACGAAACTCAGCGGATAAAATACCGTTTCTATATTATGATAGCCATCCGGGCGTTTTCCGGTCACCCGGAGTCCGAGATTGATTTTGGCGTTGGGAAAATTTATCATCTGTCTTATCGGCCATATTATTGATTGGGCAAAGATATCAATTTTGTTTGGACGGCTGTCTTTTTTTTTAAGAAGCGATTGGCTAAATTTGCCGTCCGCAAAACAAGAACGAAAGATGGAAACCAGCCCAAAGAAGACCGTATACAAAAAAGTCCCCGTCAACGATACTGAGATGGACCGCCTCCAACCTCAGGCCCGCGAGCTTGAAGAAGCCGTTTTGGGAGCCCTGATGCTCGAAAAGGACGCTTTTTCGCGCGTGAGTGAGATTTTGAAGCCGGAGCATTTCTATGTCAAAGCCAACGAACTGATTTTTGAAGCCATACAGTCGCTTTCCATCCGGCAGGAGCCGGTCGATATCCTGACCGTCCAAATGCAGCTCAAGAAAATGAATGCTCTGGAAGAGGCCGGCGGCAGCACCTACCTCGTCCGCCTCACCGAAAATATCGTATCGACCGCCCACCTCGAATATCACGCCCGCATCGTCGCGCAAAAGAGCCTGGCGCGTGAGCTGATCCGCTACACGATGAACATCCAGGGCAAAGCTTTCGACGAATCGACCGATGTCAAAGACCTGATGCAGGAAGCCGAAGCCGGCCTGTTCGAACTCTCATCGATGTCGGCCAAGAAAGATGTGGTCCAAATCAACCCTGTCATTGACGAGGCGCTCGACCAGATTAAAGTCGCCTCGCAGCGTTCCGACGGTCTGAGCGGTCTGACTTCCGGTTTCCGCGAACTCGACAAAATCACCTCCGGCTGGCAGCGCTCCGACCTCATCATCATCGCCGCGCGTCCTGCCATGGGCAAAACCGCCTTCGCACTCTCCATGGCCAAGAACATGGCCGTTGACCACGGCATTCCCGTTGCCTTGTTCTCGCTTGAAATGGCCAACGTACAGCTTGTCAACCGTCTGATTGTCAACGTCTGCGAAATACAGGGCGAGAAAATCCGCAACGGCAAGCTCAGCACCACCGAATGGCAGCTGCTCGACCAGAAAATCAAAGATCTCTACGATGCACCCATCTACATTGACGATACCGCCGGCCTTTCCATATTTGAATTTGCGACCAAAGCCAGACGTCTGGTCCGCGAGCACGGTGTCCAGATGATTATGGTGGATTATCTCCAGCTGATGAATGCCAGCGGCAGCAAATTCGGCAACCGCGAGCAGGAAGTGAGTATGGTTTCGAGAGCGATGAAAGGACTGGCCAAAGAGCTCAACATCCCTATCATAGCCTTGTCGCAGGTCAACCGTAACTCGACCAACCGCGCGGCTCCCAACACCAATCCCAACGAAGCCAAACGGCCTCAGCTATCGGATTTACGCGAATCGGGTGCCATCGAGCAGGATGCCGACATCGTCTGCTTCATCCACCGTCCCGAATATTACAAAATCGACGTCGACAGCGAGGGGCGCTCCACGGCCGGCATCGCCGAACTCATTGTGGCCAAGCACCGTAACGGCAGCACCGGCGATATCCGTCTGCATTTCCGCAGCGAGTATGCCAAATTCAGCGACGAAGAAGACACGGACAGCTACCTGCCGCCGATAGGGCAGAACACGAACGGCCTCATCCTCGATTCCAAGGCCAACGCCGATCTCCCGACTCCCGCCGACTTCCCGCCGCAAGCCGCCGATGACGATCCTTTCGTGTAAAAACCAGACAGGCCATACCGGGCCAAGCATTTTTTTGAAAAAAAACCGCCGAAAAATTTGCAGTCTCCAAAAAAGGCCATACCTTTGCAGCCGATTTGAGAAATCAAATGGCCCCGTAGCTTAATTGAATAGAGCATCTGACTACGGATCAGAAGGTTACAGGTTTGAATCCTGTCGGGGTCACTGAAATAAGCCACGGAATGTATCTGCGGCTTATTTTTTTATTATTACACAAAGGAACGGCACATTGGGCGACACCCAATAGTACAGAGACTGTTTTGAGTTGATTTCCAGATGATTTGATAAGGAAATGTCTATTTCTTTCTTACATAAATAGGTTTTGAAAGATTTAGAAGCTGTTTAAATTTGTCCGATAGAGATTTTTCTGGACTTTCCGAGTGGATTTTTCCCGTTTTCCGATGACGGATAGCGGGCTATTCGAAGAGGAAA